>NZ_JBSGEL010000027.1:0-110029 GCF_053602875.1 Kitasatospora sp. NPDC004289
GCGGCGTGGTGCTTGGAGTGGTGCAGCTCGAGGATCTCGGCGGACATCGCCTTCTCCAGAGCCGAGTAGTCGTACGGAAGATCGGGGAGCGTGTACTGACCCATGGGTAAAAGGGCTCCTAGTTCGCTGTGCTGACGGTGTGTCGGCGTGCCGTCGCCAGCCTATTGCGTATGACTTGCAATTACATCTGCCAGCCAGGAGAGTGTGTCGTGGGGGTGGTGGGCCCGTCAGTCGTCTGCTGAAGCGTCTCGGCCACCGCGCCGGGAGTCCTCCGTCAGAGCTGATCGTCTTCCCAACCGGCGACCGCCGGGACGTCGGGCCGGCCACCCCCACCCACGCCGTCGGGTGCCGACGGGCAGGGCGGAGCCCGGCTCGGGCCGGCGCCTGAGGGGGCCGCCCGCAGCTCGGCGGGGCTCGTCCCCGCTATCCGGGCGTGTTCTGCCGGGGGAGCGCCAGTGCCACCGTGTCGGCGAACTCCCGCACCGCGCTGGTCCGCGACACCACCCGCCCGCTGTGGATCACCAGTCGGCTGTGCCCGCCCGCCAGCACCCCGGCCACCGAGTCGCCCCGAACGGCCAGCAGCTCCGCCGGGAAACCGGCGTCCACCCGGACGGGCGGCAGCCCGAGCGCGATCCTGGCCTGGTTGGAGACCGCCTCGTACGCGGCCTCGGGGCTGAGCCCGCCCCCGCCCGCGAGCAGGTAGGCGGCTTCCAGCGGGTCGGCCCGGCCGACCGGGTTGCCGGTGTCCCGGAGGGCGCCGCCGCCGGCGGCGAGGATCACCCCGGCCTCGCTCAACTCCCTTACCAGGGAAGCCCGGAGGGCATGGCCTGGCCCTTCCAGTCCGACGCAGTGGCCGTTCTGCGGGAGGCAGACCACCCGCAGCCCGGCCGCGGCCAGCGCGGCGGCGGCCCCACCACCCGAACCGCCTGCCCCGCCCGAACCGCCTGCCCCACCCGAACCGCCCGCCCCGCCCGAGGTGCCGCCGACCGCCATCGCGGACAGCGGCCCGATCGTCACCCGCGGCCGAAGCGGCGCCAACGCCGCCACCAGCCGCGCGAGTTGGGCCGGATCCGCGCCGGCCGTGTGCAGGTCCACGGGGCAGTCGGCCTCCCGGGCGGCCTCCAGCAGCACCTGGACGTAGCCGACCGGGTCCGGGTCGAGGTCGGGGCAGCCGCCGGCGGCGGTGGCGCCGAGCTTGAGGGCCTCCCGCAGCTGGGCGCGGCCGTCCGCCCCGGCCCGGCCGGTGAGCAGGCGGGGTACGGCCACTGCCTGGAGGTCGGCCAGTCCGCGCAGGGCCTGACGGGCGGTCAGCACGGCCTCCAGCCGGCGCAGGCCGTGCACGTCGCCGATCCGGACGTGGGTGCGCTGCGCGGTGGCGCCGTACCCGAGTGCGGTGAGCGCGGCCTCGGTGACCCGGCGGACCAGCTCGGCCGGGGTCTCCGGGGGCGGGGTCTGCAGGGCGGCGGAGAAGGCGACGTCGTAGTGGGCGTGCGGTTCGGCGGGCGCGGGCAGCAGCAGGTAGCCGCTGAGGTCGATCTTGGCGCCGGTGGTGGTGGTCGGGGCGCCGGGCAGGGCGGGCAGCGGGCCCAGGGAGCCGCAGGTGCCGACGGCCTGGATCCGGTCGCCGCTGATCCGCACGTCCACCAGTCGGCCGTCGGTCAGCCGGGCGTTGGTGAGCAGCAGGACGGGGCCGTGGCCCAGCGGGTTGCCGCTGCGTGCGGGTTCCTCGCCCTGGTGCGGCCCGTCGGCGGGTGCGCTGTCCGCGGTCATCGGCCGGCTCCTCGTTGCCCGGCGGCCCGCCGGGCGGTCCGGGAGCCGCAAGATCAGTGAGCGTCGAGCCTATGGGGCCCGGGTGCGAGGTGCTCGGAGGCTGGCATAAGTCGTATCGGGTCGGGCCGCGGCCGCGGTGGTCGCCGCTGTCGCACGGTCGCGGCCGGCGGCTCCGGGGGGCTGCCGGCCGTTCCGTGGGTTCCACGGCGCGATCGAACGGCGGTCCTGCGGGGGAGTGCCCGTACGAGCCGTCCACCTGCGATCTTCCGGTCGGGGAACGGATTTCACCTCTGGCCGGGAAACGTGTAATCTCTTCCTCGTTCGCCCCTATAGCTCAGTCGGTAGAGCGTCTCCATGGTAAGGAGAAGGTCTGCGGTTCGATTCCGCATGGGGGCTCTGGTGAGGAAGTAGAGGATCTCCGGATCCGAAGCTCGATCATCTCAGCGGTGTAGCTCAGTTGGTAGAGCAAGCGGCTCATAATCGCTGTGTCACCGGTTCAAGTCCGGTCACCGCTACCCGCGTAGTCGATCGGGGGGATCAACTCCCGATCGGCTACTCTTGTCGTGTCATCAATCGTTGTCCAAGGAAGGCACTCCCGTGGCTGCCACCGACGTCCGCCCGAAGATCACGCTGGCCTGCGTGGAGTGCAAGGAGCGGAACTACATCACCAAGAAGAACCGGCGTAACGACCCGGACCGTCTTGAGCTGAAGAAGCACTGCCCTCGCTGCAACTCGCACACCGCGCACCGCGAGACCCGCTGACCCCGTAGGGCGTCACCGGGCCTGGTGTGATCAGGCTCTTGGCTCCAGGCCGTGTCTCCCGCAAGGGGGCACGGCCTGGAGCTTTTTCTGCATCTCCCGTACCACTGCACAGCGTGACCCACCGTCAGAGGAGTGGCCCATGGCTCTCGACCCCTCGTTCATCGGGCGGACCTACCCGCCCACCGCGCCCTACGAGGTCGGCCGCGAGAAGATCCGCGAGTTCGCGGTCGCGGTCGGGGACGCCAATCCGGCGTACACCGACGTGGAGGCGGCGAAGGCGCTCGGCTACCCGGACGTGATCGCGCCCCCCACCTTCCCGTTCGCGATCGCCTTCCAGGCGGCCGCCCAGGTGGTGAACGACCCGGAACTCGGCCTGGACTACAGCCGGGTGGTGCACGGGGACCAGAAGTTCCTCTACTCCCGGCCGGTGCAGGCGGGGGACAGGCTGAGCGTCGCCATCGTGATCGACGCCATCAAGTCGCTGGCCGGCAACGACGTGCTGACCGTCAGCGGCGCCGTGCACGACGAGAGCGGCGAGCACGTGGTCACCGCGGTCATGACCCTCGTCGCCCGCGCCGCCGACACCGCCGACACCGCGCAGGGGGAGTGAACGAGATGAGCATCACCTACGACTCGGTCGAGGTCGGCACCGAACTGCCCGCCCAGTCCTTCCCGGTGACCCGCGCCACACTGGTCCAGTACGCGGGCGCCTCCGGCGACTTCAACCCGATCCACTGGAACGAGAAGTTCGCCCTGGAGGTCGGCCTCCCCGACGTCATCGCCCACGGCATGTTCACCATGGCCGAGGCGATCCGGGTGGTCACCGACTGGGTCGGCGACCCGGGCGCGGTGGTCGAGTACGGCGTCCGCTTCACCAAGCCGGTCCCCGTCCCCAACGACGGCGTCGGCACCACCATCGAGGTGTCCGCCAAGGTGGCCGCACTGCTGGACGACAACAAGGTCCGGGTCGACCTGCTCGCCAAGAACGGCGACAACAAGGTGCTCGGCATGTCCCGCGCGGTCGTCAGGCTGAAGTGAGCCGCGGCTAGGCTGGGGGGCGTGCTCGTTGAACTGGACGCCCCCCTCGCCCCGCTGACCACGCTGCGCCTCGGCGGCCCGGCCCGCCGGCTGGTCACCGCGACCACCGACGCCGAGGTGGTCGAGACCGTCCGCAAGGCCGACGAGACCGGGGAGCCGCTGCTGGTGATCGGCGGCGGCTCCAACCTGGTGATCGGCGACGCCGGCTTCGAGGGCACCGTGCTGCGGATCGCCACCACCGGCTTCGCCCTGGACGGCACCCTGCTGGAGCTCGCCGCCGGCGAGGTCTGGGCCGAGGCGGTGGCCCGCACCGTGGACGCCGGCCTGGCCGGGATCGAGTTCCTGGCCGGCATCCCCGGCTCGGCCGGGGCCACCCCGGTGCAGAACGTCGGCGCCTACGGCCAGGAGGTGGCCACCGGCATCACCGAGGTGGTCGCGTACGACCGCCGGGCCGGCGAGACCGTCACCCTGGCCAACGCCGACTGCGCGTTCTCCTACCGGCACAGCCGCTTCAAGGCCGACCCGGAGCGCTACGTGGTCCTGCGGGTCCGCTTCCGGCTGGAGGACGCCGGCGGCCTCTCCACCCCCGTCCGCTACGCCGAGGTCGCCAAGGCGCTCGGCGTCGGCCAGGACGAGCGGATCGGCCTGCGGCAGGCGTACGAGACCGTGCTCGGCCTGCGGGCCGGCAAGGGCATGGTGCTCGACCCGGCGGACCACGACACCTGGTCGGCCGGCTCCTTCTTCACCAACCCGGTCCTGACGGCCGGTCAGTACGCCGACTTCCAGGCCCGACTGGGGGAGCTCACCGCCCCGGCCTACCCCGCGCCGGACGGCTGCACCAAGACCTCCGCGGCCTGGCTGATCGACCGGGCCGGCTTCGGCAAGGGCTACGGCTCCGGGCCCGCCACCCTCTCCACCAAGCACACCCTGGCCCTCACCAACCGGGGCGCCGCCTCCACCGAGGACCTGCTCGCGCTGGCCCGGGAGATCCGGGACGGCGTCCGGGCCGCCTTCGGGGTGGAGCTGGTGAACGAGCCGGTGATGGTCGGCGTCAGCCTGTAGGCCCGTCAGCCCGTCAGCCCGTCAGCCCGTCAGCCCGTCAGCCCGCCGGCCCGCCGGCCCGTCGGTCACGCCGGGTCCGCGGCCAGCCAGGCGTCCACGTCCGCCAGCAGCACCTTGCGGACGTCCTCCGGCGCGACCGATCCCCTGATCGACTGCCGTGCCAGCTCGGCGAGTTCGGCGTCCGAGAAGCCGTGCACGTCCCGCGCCAGGTCGTACTGGGCGGCCAGCCGGGAGCCGAACAGCAGCGGGTCGTCCGCGCCGAGCGCGAGCGGCACCCCGGCCTCGAAGAGGGTGCGCAGCGGCACCAGCCCGGGCTCCTCGTAGACCCCGAGCGAGACGTTGGAGGACGGGCAGACCTCGCAGGTCACCTGACGGTCCGCCAGCCGCTGCATCAGCCGCGGGTCCTCGGCGGCCCGCACCCCGTGCCCGATCCGGCCGGCCCCGAGGTCGTCCAGGCAGTCCCGGACCGACTCCGGCCCGGAGAGCTCGCCGCCGTGCGGGGCGGCCAGCAGGCCGCCCTTGCGGGCGATGGTGAAGGCCCGGTCGAAGTCCCGTGCCAGGCCGCGCCGTTCGTCGTTGGAGAGCCCGAAGCCGACCACCCCCTGGTCGGCGTACCGGACGGCCAGGCGGGCCAGCGTCCGGGCGTCCATCGGGGACTTCATCCGGTTCGCCGCGACCAGCACCCGGATCCCGACGCCGGTGGCCGCGGAGGCCTCCCGGGTGGCGTCCAGGATCAGCTCCAGCGCGGGGATCAGCCCGCCGAGCCGCGGCGCGTACGAGGTCGGATCGACCTGGATCTCCAGCCAGCGCGAGCCGTCCCGGGCCTCGTCCTCGGCCGTCTCCCGCACCAGCCGCCGGATGTCCGACTCGTCCCGCAGCACCGAGCGCGCGGTGTCGTACAGCCGCTGGAAGCGGAACCACCCGCGCTCGTCGGTGGCCCGCAGCCGGGGCGGCTCGCCCGAGCTGAGCGCCTCCGGCAGTCGGACCCGGTGCTTCTCGGCCAGCTCCAGCAGGGTGGCGGGCCGCATCGAACCGGTGAAGTGCAGGTGCAGGTGGGCCTTCGGCAGGGCCCGTACGTCACGAGGCTGATCCATTCACCGATCCTGCCGCATGACACCCCCGAACGGGAACCGCCCCTCTCACGTCCTCCGAAGGAGTGAAAGGGGCGGTGCGCACGGGGTGACGGAGCGTCAGTCGCGGGCCTCGCCCAGCAGCTTCTGCATCCGGCTGATGCCCTCGACCAGGTCGGCGTCGCCGAGCGCGTACGACAGGCGCAGGTAGCCCGGGGTGCCGAAGGCCTCGCCCGGGACGACCGCGACCTCGGCCTCGTCCAGGATCAGCGCGGCCAGCTCGGCGGAGGTGGCCGGACGCTTGCCGCGGATCTCCTTGCCCAGCAGCTCCTTGACCGAGGGGTACGCGTAGAACGCGCCCTCGGGCTCGGGGCAGAACACGCCCTCGATCTCGTTGAGCATCCGGACGATGGTCTTGCGGCGGCGGTCGAACGCCTCCTTCATCTCGTCCACGGCCGACAGGTCGCCCGAGACGGCGGCCAGCGCGGCGCGCTGCGCCACGTTGGAGACGTTGGAGGTGGCGTGCGACTGCAGGTTGGCGGCCGCGTTGACGACGTCCTTGGGGCCGATCAGCCAGCCCACCCGCCAGCCGGTCATCGCGTAGGTCTTGGCCACGCCGTTGACCACGATGCACTTGTCGGCCAGCTCGGGCAGCAGGGCCGGCAGCGAGGTGAAGGTCGCGTCGCCGTAGACCAGGTGCTCGTAGATCTCGTCGGTGAGCACCCAGAGGCCGTGCTCCAGCGCCCAGCGGCCGATCGCCTCGGCCTCGGCCTCGGTGTAGACCGCGCCGGTCGGGTTGGACGGCGAGACGAACAGGACCACCTTGGTCTGCTCGGTCCGGGCCGCCTCCAGCTGCTCCACCGAGACCTTGTAGCCGGTGGTCTCGTCGGAGACGACGTCGACCGGCACGCCGCCGGCCAGCTTCACGGCCTCGGGGTAGGTGGTCCAGTACGGGGCCGGGATGATCACCTCGTCGCCCGGGTCGAGGATCGCGGCGAAGGCCTCGTAGATCGCCTGCTTGCCGCCGTTGGTGACCAGCACCTGGGAGGCGTCCACCTCGTACCGCGAGTCGCGCAGCGTCTTGGCGGCGATGGCGGCCTTGAGCTCCGGCAGACCGCCGGCCGGGGTGTAGCGGTGGTTCTTCGGGTCCTGGCAGGCCTCGACGGCCGCCGCGACGATGTAGTCCGGGGTCGGGAAGTCGGGCTCGCCGGCGCCGAAGCCGATCACGGGGCGGCCGGCCGCCTTGAGGGCCTTCGCCTTGGCGTCCACCGCGAGGGTGGCGGACTCGGCGATGGCGCCGATCCGGGCGGAGACACGGCGGTCCGAGGGGCGGTTGCTGGGGGTGGGAGCGCTCATGCCCGCCATCGTCGCAGAGAGGGTGCTCCGGGGGCACGAGGGTCCAGGATGCGTACCGATCGGTCCGCATTGCGTACGGCTTGCGCCCCACCTTGGTGAATGGGGTTCGACCTGACGGCCCGGAACACGTACACTCACTGCTCGATGGCTCCCGAAGTGCAGCTCCACACCGAGGCGTAGTGAACGCAGCGGCCAGGATGCGGTAGGTTGTGAGACATCTCCGGAGCCCACAAGGCCCCGTAGGGCAATAGCTCAATTGGTAGAGCACCGGTCTCCAAAACCGGCGGTTGGGGGTTCAAGTCCCTCTTGCCCTGCTGCTTGAACCGTACTCAGCCCGTTCGCTCCACTGGAGCGAGCGGGCTTGATGCGGAGAGGGCACCTTTCAGCACTGCATTCGCCGGATCGCCCGCACCCGCGACGCGACGCTCGGCAGGACCCGGATTCAGGTGAGGACGAGTGACGGAGACCACGGGCTCCACCGCAACGCCTGAGAGCGGCAACCCCGAGGGTGCCGCGGAGGCCACGCCTGCCGACGAGGCGCTGTCGCGCCGCGACCGCAAGCGCGCCAAGAAGGCCGAGGGTGGCGACAAGAAGGCCGGCAAGCGCGCCAAGAAGGGCGTCTTCGCCCGCGCCGCGCTGTTCTACCGGCAGATCATCGCCGAGCTCCGCAAGGTGGTCTGGCCCTCCCGCAACCAGCTGACCCAGTACACCATCGTCGTGGTGGTCTTCGTGGTCGTGGTGATGGGCCTCGTCTCCGGTCTCGACTACGGCTTCTCCAAGCTCAGCCTGTGGGTGTTCGGCTGATCCGCCGTCACCTCCCGCTCCACTCCCCGACCCGGGCCGTCCTGACGGTCCGGGTCGAGCTGTCGGCGCACTCCGGGCGTTCCCGCTACCGTTGACTCGGTACTGTTGGAGGTCCGAGTCGTTCCCGCAGCGCGCCCGCCGTGGCGCCGGAAGGCCCGGAGCCGTTCCATCTCACTTCCAGGAAAGAAGCAGCCACCGTGTCTGACTCCCCCCTGTACGACGCCGACGAGACCGTCCGCGAGGCGGATGACCTCGCCGCCGAGGCCGCCGACGTCGAGGCTGCCGACGTCGAGGACGCCGAGCAGATCGTGGACGCGGTCGACTCGGACGAGGACGAGGTCGAGGCTGCGGACGAGGCCGAGGCGGGCGAGCCCGCCGAGGAGGCCGCCGTGCACGAGGTGGACGAGGACGAGCTCGACGAGGACGACGCCTTCGCCGCCGCCCTCCAGGCCGTCGGCTCCGACGCCGAGGACGAGGACGAGGCCGCCGAGGCGGAGGCCGAGGTCGAGGAGCCCGAGGTCGAGGTCGACCCGGTGGCCGCCTTCCGCGAGGAGCTGCGCACCGCGCCGGGCGAGTGGTACGTCATCCACACCTACGCCGGCTACGAGAACCGCGTGAAGCAGAACCTCGAGCAGCGCGCCGTCTCGCTCAACGTCGAGGACTACATCTTCGACTCGCAGGTGCCGCAGGAGGAGGTCGTCCAGATCAAGAACGGCGACCGCAAGACCATCCGGCAGAACAAGCTCCCCGGCTACGTGCTGGTCCGCATGGACCTCACCCCGGAGTCCTGGGGCGTCGTGCGCAACACCCCCGGCGTCACCGGCTTCGTCGGCAACGCCTACGACCCGTACCCGCTGACCCTGGACGAGGTCGTCAAGATGCTCGCCCCCGACGTGGAGCGCCAGGCGGCCAAGGAGGCCGGCAAGGCCTCGCCGATCCGTCCGGTCGAGGTCCAGGTGCTCGACTTCGAGGTCGGCGACTCGGTCACCGTCACCGACGGTCCGTTCGCCACCCTGCAGGCGACCATCAACGAGATCAACCCGGACTCGAAGAAGGTCAAGGGCCTGGTCGAGATCTTCGGTCGCGAGACCCCGGTCGAGCTGTCGTTCGACCAGATCCAGAAGAACTGACACTGAGCTTCGAGTTCGGGGCGGGGCTTCGGCCCCGCCCCGAACTCGTTTTGGTCCAGGCGCCGACAACGGTTAGCCTGGTCCGATGTGTGTCCACCCGGACGGGTGTCGCCCCGACCGCCGGACGCACCAGCAAACCACTCTCGGAAGGACCCGGAGAGCATGCCTCCCAAGAAGAAGAAGGTCACGGGGCTCATCAAGCTCCAGATCAACGCCGGCGCGGCCAACCCGGCCCCGCCGGTCGGCCCCGCGCTGGGCCAGCACGGCGTGAACATCATGGAGTTCTGCAAGGCCTACAACGCCGCGACCGAGTCGCAGCGCGGCATGATCGTGCCGGTGGAGATCACGGTCTACGAGGACCGCACCTTCACCTTCATCACGAAGACGCCGCCGGCCGCGCGCCTCATCCTGAAGGCCGCCGGCGTGGACAAGGGCTCGGCCGAGCCGCACAAGACCAAGGTCGCCAAGCTGACCGCGGCTCAGGTGCGCGAGATCGCCACGGTCAAGCTCCCCGACCTGAACGCCAACGACCTGGACGCCGCGTCGAAGATCATCGCCGGCACCGCCCGGTCGATGGGCATCACCGTCGAGGGCTGATCACCCCTCTCGTCCACCCCGTGGTAGGGCCTGCGCGGCCCGTACACCACGAACTCCATCACTTTCAGGAGAAGCAGTGAAGCGCAGCAAGGCCCTCAAGGCCGCGGACGCCCAGGTCGACCGCACCAAGATCTACGCCCCCCTCGAGGCCGTCCGCCTCGCCAAGGCGACCTCCACCTCCAAGTTCGACGGCACCGTTGAGGTCGCCATGCGTCTGGGCGTCGACCCGCGCAAGGCCGACCAGATGGTCCGCAGCACCGTGATCCTCCCGCACGGCACCGGTAAGACCGCTCGGGTCCTGGTCTTCGCGACCGGCGAGCGTGCCGAGGCCGCGCGTGCTGCCGGCGCCGACATCGTCGGTGCCGACGAGCTGATCGACGAGGTCGCCAAGGGCAAGCTGGACTTCGACGCCGTCGTCGCCACCCCGGACCTCATGGGCAAGGTCGGCCGCCTCGGCCGCGTGCTCGGTCCCCGTGGCCTGATGCCGAACCCGAAGACCGGCACCGTCACCCCCGATGTCGCCAAGGCTGTCAACGACATCAAGGGCGGCAAGATCGAGTTCCGCGTCGACAAGCACTCGAACCTGCACTTCATCATCGGCAAGACCTCGTTCTCCGATGACCAGCTGGTCGAGAACTACGCCGCCGCGCTCGAGGAGGTCCTCCGGGCCAAGCCGGCCGCCGCCAAGGGCCGCTACATCAAGAAGACCGCGTTCTCGACCACCATCGGCCCCGGCATCCAGGTGGACCCGAACCGCACCCGCAACCTCCTCGTCGAGGAGGACCCGGCCGCCGTCTGAGCCTCCGAGCTCCAGCGGTAACCGCGTTCGACGGGCCCGCACTCCCCTTCACCGGGGGGTGCGGGCCCGTCCGCGTGTCCGCGTCGACTAGAGTCCGCCTACCGAGATCCGGGACGTAGGGGGTTCCACGAATGCGCACGATACGGGTGACCGCCCTGGCCGCGCTGCTGGTGGCCGGGCTGACGGCCTGCGGGGCCGGCGGCTCCGGCGACGCGAAGAGCGCCGCCACGGCCGCGCCGTCCACCACCGCTTCCGCCGGTGCCACCGGCTCCGCCGCTCCCTCGGGGGCCGCTTCGGAGGCCGCCGGCTCGGCGAGCCCGACGGCGGGCGGCGGTACCGGGGGCTCCGGCGGCACCGCCCCGGGCACCGTCCCGGCCCCGGTCGGGGCCGCCAAGGACGTGCTGCTGGCGGCGAACGGCGTGATGGCCAAGGCCGGCAACGCCAAGCTGTCGGTCGGCACCGGCGCGGTCGCCCAGGGCGGCGGCGGCTCCTTCGCCTGGGCCCAGCCGGGCGGCATCGACCTGGTGCTGGCCCAGCCGGACGGCGCCCAGGCCCGGCTCCGCTCCACCGGCGGCTCCGTCTGGGTCGGCGCCCCCGAGCAGACCGCCGCGCTGGTCGGCGGGAAGCCCTGGATGAAGGTCGACCCCAACGCCAAGCCCGGCGGCACCCAGGTGCTGGCCGGCGGCGAGGACGCCCGCGGGCTGGTCGTGCTGGCCAAGGTGCTGGACCCGTCGGTGGCGCTGGCCGCCGGCGCGGGCAGCCCGGGCCTGACCAAGGTCGGCGTCGAGTCGGTGGACGGCCAGGAGGCCGTGCACTTCCGCGCCACCGGGGTGGCCGACGCGCTGGTCAACGGGCTGACGGAGGACCAGAAGCGCCAGGCCCTGGCCGACCTGGGCCGCAACGGGGGCGCGCTGGACCTCTGGATCAACGGCCGGAACGAGCTGGTCCAGCTCCGGGCCGCTGACCTGACCCCGTCCCGGGCCGGGGAGATGACGGTCCGTTACGGCGAGCTGGGCCGGGCGCCGCAGGTCGCCGCGCCGCCGGCCACCGATGTGTTCGAGGTCGCAGATCTGCTCAAGGGCTTCGGCGGCTGACCCGCGGCGTGAGAGGTTGGCGGGGGAGCGGCGGCACGAGGACGGGGTGACGGGATGACGAGGGCACGGCGCAGCGCGGCCGCGGCACTGGCCGTCCTGCTGCTGACCGGCCTGGCCGGCTGCGGCTCCGGCGGCTCGGGCGGCGGCAAGCCCACCCCGAGCCCCTCCGTCAGCCGGGCCCCGACCGGCCTGCCGAGCCCCACCGACCGCTCCCCGCACGGGGTGCTGCTCTCCGCCCAGCTGGCGATGGACACCGCCCGCCGGGCCGGGTACTCCGCCCGGCTCGGCGACGAGTCCGCCACCGGGGTGCTGTTCTGGGCCCCCAAGACGGTGCTCAGGCTGAAGCGCCCCGGCAGCTCCGAGCAGCTGGTGATACTCGACACCACCGCCTACCGGGGCGGCGACCAGGCCACCGCCGAGCGGAACGCCGGCCGGCACTGGGAGAAGTACGCGGCCCAGGGCGCTGCCCGGGACATCCCGTACGCCGCCCTGGTCGACCGGCTCAACCCGATGGTGGCGCTCACCGCCGCCGTCGCGGCCGAGGGTCCGCAGCTCGTCGGCGAGGAGACCGTCGACGAGCTCACCGTCCAGCACTACCGGGTGGTGCTGAGCGCCGAGCGGTACGCCGCCGCCCAGACCCAGCTGCCGGCTGGCCGCCAGGAGGCGCTCCGGGCCGGGCTCGGCAGCGGGGACGTCACCCTCGACCTGTGGCTGGACGGCAAGGACCAGCTGGTCCGCCTGCACCGCTCGGGCGGCCAGGGCAACGACACCGTGACGTACCAGGACTGGGGCGGCGCCCTCTCGGTGCAGGCCCCGGACGCGGCGGACACCGCGGACATGGGCACGGCACCCTTGCCACCACTGGCCTCCTGACCGGATTTGGTCCGAAAGCAAGGCTCGGGTACGGTAGAGCCTGCCAAAGACCGCTGGTTGTCGCCGTTTCCCTTTCGGGGGAGTCGGCACCGAAGGTCCCGCTTCGTGCGGGCGGCCCGCGCAGGTGTGTCTGGTGCCTTTGATTTCCGGTCCTTCGGGGCCGTCGAGGTCTGCGAGCCCCATGCCCCTGCGCATGGGGCTTTTTTCGTCACCCGTGGTTCGAGGCTTGGATGGTCGGCTGATCGATGGTCGGCCTGACTTCGACATCACGGAAGGAGGCGTAAGCCTATGGCCAGGCCCGACAAGGCTGCTGACGTCGCTGAGCTGACGGACAAGTTCCGTTCCTCCAGCGCCGCGCTGCTGACCGAGTACCGCGGTCTCTCGGTGAAGCAGGTCAAGACCCTGCGTCGCTCGCTGGGCGAGAACGCCCAGTACGCCGTGGTGAAGAACACGCTGACCAAGATCGCTGCCAACGAGGCTGGGATCACCGAGCTCGACGACCAGTTCACTGGTCCGACGGCCGTCGCCTTCGTCACCGGTGACCCGGTGGAGTCGGCGAAGGCTCTGCGTGACTTCGCCAAGGACAACCCCGCTCTGATCATCAAGGGCGGTGTCCTTGACGGCAAGGCGCTGTCCGCCGATGACATCAAGAAGCTCGCGGACCTCGAGTCCCGCGAGGTGCTGCTCGCCAAGTTCGCGGGTGCCCTGAAGGCCAAGCAGTCCCAGGCTGCCGCGCTCTTCCAGGCCCTGCCGTCGAAGCTCGTCCGCACCGTGGACGCTCTTCGCGACAAGGTCGAGCAGGGCGGTGCCGGCGCGCCGGCTCCCGCCGCTGAGGACGAGGCCGCGGAGTAATTCCGCAGGCTCACGCCTCGCTGCGGGCCAGTGCCCGCTTCACCCGTACATACGGCACCTACCTGCCGAACTAGTGGAAGGACGCCAATCATGGCGAAGCTGACCCAGGACGAGCTGCTCGCGCAGTTCGAGGAGCTCACCCTCATCGAGCTCGCTGCCTTCGTGAAGGCCTTCGAGGAGAAGTTCGACGTCACCGCTGCCGCCCCGGCCGCCGCTGTCGTCGTCGGTGGCCCGGCTGCCACCGAGGCCGTCGAGGAGCAGGACGAGTTCGACGTCATCCTCGACGGTGCCGGCGACAAGAAGATCCAGGTCATCAAGGAGGTGCGCGCCCTCACCTCCCTCGGCCTGAAGGAGGCCAAGGACCTCGTCGACACCGCCGGTGCGAAGGTTCTCGAGAAGGTCGCCAAGGACGTTGCCGAGAAGGCCAAGGCCCAGCTCGAGGGCGCCGGCGCCAAGGTCACCGTCAAGTGACTCAGTGCCCTCCCTGAGAGGGCGCGAGGCCGGGCCGATCACCCCTGTGGTGGTCGGCCCGGCCTTTTTTGCACTCCCGGGGACCTGACGTTCACCGTCCTGGCCGACTGTGGGCTCGGCCACTGTCGGCGGGGCCGGGTATGGTGATCGCTGTCGTCTCCGGAGGGCCCGCCACGGGGTCTGTAACGCGGTGGCCTGCTGGGACGATGTACGGCGTGAGGTCCGCACTCCGGTGCGGCCCTTGACGAACCGCACCGGGCGCGCGATTCTCAAGGCGCGCCCCGCGTGGTGGGTCCAGGCGGTCGGAGCGGTTCCGGATGCATATTCCGTGGCTCCGACGGGAACTGACTCATCGTGAGGTGCGGTGGCCCGGGGCGTCCGGGCCATTGGTGAGTGGTAGGAGAGGGGTCTCCGATTCGGTCTCCGAATCAGGGCTTGTCAGCAGTGTGCCTTTTGGCTACACTGTCCCTTTGCGCTGCCTGTTAGCTGCTCCGTGACTCGTCGCCCGGAGTGGCCCCTGTCCTGACCTGGGGTTTTCCGCCTCGGCAAGGCCCGGCCGGTACGCGCGTAGTGAGCTCCGAGCCCTCGGAAGGACCCCCCTCTTGGCCGCGCCGCGCAACGCCTCGAACAATTCCGCATCCACCGCCCCGCTCCGCGTCTCGTTCGCGAAGATCAAGGAGCCCCTCGAGGTCCCCAACCTCCTGGCCCTGCAGACCGAGAGCTTCGACTGGCTGCTCGGCAACGCGGCCTGGAGGTCGCGGGTCGAGGAGGCGTTGGAGAACGGTCAGGACGTCCCCACCAAGTCCGGTCTGGAGGAGATCTTCGAGGAGATCTCCCCGATCGAGGACTTCAGCGGGTCGATGTCGCTGACCTTCCGCGACCACCGTTTCGAGCCGCCGAAGAACTCCATTGACGAGTGCAAGGACCGCGACTTCACGTTCGCGGCCCCGCTCTTCGTCACTGCCGAGTTCACCAACAACGAGACCGGTGAGATCAAGTCTCAGACGGTCTTCATGGGCGACTTCCCGCTCATGACCCACAAGGGCACCTTCGTGATCAACGGCACCGAGCGTGTCGTGGTCTCGCAGCTGGTGCGCTCCCCGGGCGTCTACTTCGACTCGAGCCTGGACAAGGTGTCCGACAAGGACATCTACTCCTGCAAGATCATCCCCTCCCGCGGTGCCTGGCTGGAGATGGAGATCGACAAGCGCGACATGGTCGGTGTCCGCATCGACCGCAAGCGCAAGCAGTCGGTCACCGTGCTGCTGAAGGCCCTCGGCTGGACCAACGAGATGATTCTCGAGGAGTTCGGCGAGTACGAGTCGATGCGCGCCACCCTGGAGAAGGACCACACCCAGGGCCAGGACGACGCGCTCCTCGACATCTACCGCAAGCTGCGCCCCGGCGAGCCGCCGACCCGCGAGGCCGCCCAGACGCTGCTGGAGAACCTGTACTTCAACCCGAAGCGGTACGACCTCGCGAAGGTCGGCCGGTACAAGGTGAACCGCAAGCTGGGCAACGCGGAGTCCCTGGACTCCGGCGTCCTCACCGAGCCCGACATCATCGGTGCGATCAAGTACCTGGTGAAGCTGCACGCCGGCGAGGTCGAGTGGCGTGACGACGAGGGCCGCGACATCGTGGTCGAGGTCGACGACATCGACCACTTCGGCAACCGTCGCCTGCGCAACGTGGGCGAGCTGATCCAGAACCAGGTCCGTACGGGTCTCGCCCGCATGGAGCGCGTCGTGCGCGAGCGCATGACCACCCAGGACGTCGAGGCGATCACGCCGCAGACCCTGATCAACATCCGGCCGGTCGTCGCCTCCATCAAGGAGTTCTTCGGCACCAGCCAGCTGTCGCAGTTCATGGACCAGACGAACCCGCTGTCGGGCCTGACCCACAAGCGTCGTCTGTCCGCGCTCGGCCCCGGTGGTCTGTCCCGTGAGCGGGCCGGCTTCGAGGTCCGTGACGTGCACCCCTCGCACTACGGCCGCATGTGTCCGATCGAGACCCCCGAAGGCCCGAACATCGGTCTGATCGGCTCGCTCGCGTCCTACGGCCGGGTCAACGCCTTCGGCTTCATCGAGACCCCGTACCGCAAGGTCGTCGACGGTGTCGTCACCGAGGCCGTGGACTACCTGACCGCCGACGAGGAGGACCGCTTCGTCATCGCGCAGGCCAACGCCCCGCTGACGGACGACCTGCACTTCGCCGAGCCGCGTGTCCTGGTCCGCCGCCGCGGCGGCGAGATCGACTACATCCCGGGCTCCGAGATCGACTACATGGACGTCTCGCCGCGCCAGATGGTGTCGGTCGCGACCGCCATGATCCCGTTCCTCGAGCACGACGACGCCAACCGCGCGCTCATGGGCTCCAACATGATGCGTCAGGCGGTGCCGCTGCTGAAGAGCGAGGCACCCGTGGTCGGCACCGGCATGGAGTACCGCTGCGCCGTCGACGCCGCCGACGTGATCACCGCCGAGAAGGCCGGTGTCGTCCAGGAGGTCTCGGCCGACTACGTCACCGTGGCCAACGACGACGGCACGTACAACACGTACCGCGCCGCCAAGTTCACCCGCTCCAACCAGGGCACCTCCTTCAACCAGAAGGTGCTCGTCGACGAGGGCTCCCGCGTCGAGGTCAACCAGGTGCTGGCCGACGGCCCCTGCACCGACCAGGGCGAGATGGCGCTCGGCAAGAACCTGCTCGTGGCGTTCATGTCGTGGGAGGGTCACAACTACGAGGACGCGATCATCCTGTCGCAGCGCCTCGTCCAGGACGACGTCCTCTCCTCGATCCACATCGAGGAGCACGAGGTCGACGCCCGTGACACCAAGCTCGGCCCCGAGGAGATCACCCGGGACATCCCGAACGTCTCCGAGGAGGTCCTCGCCGACCTCGACGAGCGCGGCATCATCCGGATCGGTGCGGACGTCGTCACCGGCGACATCCTGGTCGGCAAGGTCACCCCGAAGGGCGAGACCGAGCTGACCCCGGAGGAGCGCCTGCTCCGCGCGATCTTCGGTGAGAAGGCCCGTGAGGTCCGCGACACCTCGCTGAAGGTGCCGCACGGCGAGTCCGGCAAGGTCATCGGCGTCCGCGTCTTCGACCGCGAGGAGGGGGACGAGCTTCCCCCGGGCGTGAACCAGCTGGTCCGCGTCTACGTCGCCCAGAAGCGCAAGATCACCCACGGTGACAAGCTCGCCGGCCGTCACGGCAACAAGGGCGTCATCTCGAAGATCCTGCCGGTCGAGGACATGCCGTTCCTGGAGGACGGCACCCCGGTCGACATCATCCTCAACCCGCTGGGTGTCCCGTCCCGAATGAACCCGGGACAGGTCCTGGAGATCCACCTCGGGTGGCTCGCCAAGCAGGGTTGGGACGTCTCCGGCCTCGCCGACGAGTGGGCCCAGCGCCTGCAGGCGATCGGCGCCGACACCGTCCAGGGCGGCACCAACCTCGCCACCCCGGTCTTCGACGGCGCCCGCGAGGACGAGATCACCGGCCTGCTGGACCACACCACCCTCACCCGTGACGGTGAGCGCCTGGTGAACTCCACCGGTAAGGCCCGGCTCTTCGACGGCCGCTCCGGCGAGCCGTTCCCGATGCCGGTGTCGGTCGGCTACATGTACATCCTGAAGCTGCACCACCTGGTCGACGACAAGCTGCACGCCCGTTCGACCGGTCCGTACTCGATGATCACCCAGCAGCCGCTCGGTGGTAAGGCGCAGTTCGGTGGTCAGCGATTCGGTGAGATGGAGGTGTGGGCCCTCGAGGCGTACGGCGCGGCCTACGCGCTGCAGGAGCTGCTCACCATCAAGTCCGACGACGTCCTGGGCCGCGTGAAGGTCTACGAGGCGATCGTCAAGGGCGAGAACATCCCCGAGCCCGGCATTCCCGAGTCCTTCAAGGTCCTCATCAAGGAAATGCAGTCGCTCTGCCTCAACGTGGAGGTGCTGTCCTCGGACGGCTCGTCCATCGAGATGCGTGACTCCGACGAGGACGTGTTCCGCGCCGCCGAGGAGCTCGGCATTGACCTGTCCCGGCGCGAGCCGAGCAGCGTCGAAGAGGTCTGATTGAGGCCGGGCCGGCTGATGCTGCATCAGCCGGCCCGCCCCCAGGCCCCCCTCAGACCAACAGACAGAACCTCGATTCACGAAAGAGGGCTTGACGACCAGTGCTTGACGTCAACTTCTTCGACGAGCTCCGCATCGGCCTGGCCACCGCCGACGACATCCGCCAGTGGTCCCACGGCGAGGTCAAGAAGCCGGAGACCATCAACTACCGCACCCTGAAGCCGGAAAAGGACGGGCTCTTCTGCGAGAAGATCTTCGGCCCCACCCGGGACTGGGAGTGCTACTGCGGCAAGTACAAGCGCGTCCGCTTCAAGGGCATCATCTGTGAGCGCTGCGGCGTCGAGGTGACCCGCGCCAAGGTGCGCCGCGAGCGGATGGGCCACATCGAGCTGGCCGCCCCGGTCACCCACATCTGGTACTTCAAGGGTGTCCCGTCCCGCCTGGGCTACCTGCTGGACCTGGCGCCGAAGGACCTCGAGAAGGTCATCTACTTCGCCGCCTACATGATCACCTGGGTCGACGACGAGCGCCGTCAGCGCGACCTGCCGTCGCTGGAGGCGCACGTCTCCGTCGAGCGCCAGCAGATCGAGAACCGTCGCGACTCCGACCTCGAGAACCGCGCGAAGAAGGCCGAGACCGACCTCGCCGAGCTCGAGGCCGAGGGTGCCAAGGCCGACGTGCGCCGCAAGGTGCGCGAGGGTGCCGAGCGCGAGATGAAGCAGCTGCGCGACCGCGCGCAGCGCGAGATCGACCGCCTCGACGAGGTCTGGGCCCGCTTCAAGAACCTCAAGGTCCAGGACCTCGAGGGCGACGAGCTGCTCTACCGCGAGCTGCGCGACCGCTTCGGCACCTACTTCTCCGGCTCGATGGGCGCGGCGGCCCTCAAGGACCGCCTCGAGACCTTCGACCTGGCCGAGGAGTCCGAGCGCCTGCGCGAGATCATCCGGACCGGCAAGGGCCAGAAGAAGACCCGTGCGCTCAAGCGCCTCAAGGTCGTCTCCGCCTTCCTGCAGACCACCAACAAGCCCAACGGCATGGTGCTGGACTGCGTCCCGGTGATCCCGCCGGACCTGCGTCCGATGGTCCAGCTCGACGGTGGCCGCTTCGCCACCTCCGACCTGAACGACCTGTACCGCCGCGTCATCAACCGCAACAACCGCCTGAAGCGGCTTCTCGACCTCGGCGCGCCCGAGATCATCGTGAACAACGAGAAGCGCATGCTCCAGGAGGCGGTCGACGCCCTGTTCGACAACGGCCGTCGTGGCCGGCCGGTCACCGGCCCGGGCAACCGTCCGCTGAAGTCCCTGAGCGACATGCTCAAGGGCAAGCAGGGTCGTTTCCGTCAGAACCTGCTCGGCAAGCGCGTCGACTACTCGGCCCGTTCGGTCATCGTCGTCGGCCCGCAGCTCAAGCTGCACCAGTGCGGTCTGCCCAAGGCCATGGCGCTGGAGCTCTTCAAGCCGTTCGTGATGAAGCGCCTGGTGGACCTGAACCACGCGCAGAACATCAAGTCGGCCAAGCGCATGGTCGAGCGCGCCCGCCCCGTGGTGTGGGACGTCCTCGAAGAGGTCATCGCCGAGCACCCGGTGCTGCTGAACCGTGCGCCCACCCTGCACCGCCTTGGCATCCAGGCCTTCGAGCCCCAGCTTGTCGAGGGCAAGGCCATCCAGATCCACCCGCTCGTCTGCACCGCGTTCAACGCGGACTTCGACGGTGACCAGATGGCCGTCCACCTGCCGCTCTCCGCGGAGGCGCAGGCCGAGGCCCGCATCCTGATGCTGTCCTCGAACAACATCCTGAAGCCGGCCGACGGTCGCCCCGTCACCATGCCGACCCAGGACATGGTGCTCGGTCTGTTCTTCCTCACCTCGGACCGCGAGGAGGTGAAGGGCGGTGGCCGCTCCTTCTCCTCCACCGCCGAGGCGATCATGGCCTTCGACGCCCGCGAGCTGGACGTCCAGGCCCCGATCGACCTGCGCCTCCCGGTCGGCACCGTGCCGCCGCGCGGCTGGACCCCGCCGGTGGACGAGGAGGGTCAGACCTCCTGGTTCGAGGGCGAGTCCTTCCGCCTGAGCACCACCCTGGGCCGCGCGCTCTTCAACGAGCTGCTGCCCGAGGACTACCCGTTCGTCGACTACGAGGTGGGCAAGAAGCAGCTCTCCGCGATCGTCAACGACCTGGCGGAGCGCTACCCCAAGGTCGTCGTCGCGGCGACCCTGGACAACCTCAAGTCGGCCGGCTTCCACTGGTCGACCCGGTCCGGCGTCACCGTCTCGATCTCGGACGTCGTCGTCCCGCCGAGCAAGCCGCAGATCCTCGAGGGCTACGAGGCCCAGGCCGAGAAGGTGCAGCGCCAGTACGAGCGCGGCCTGATCACCAACGAGGAGCGCAAGAGCGAGCTCATCGGCATCTGGACCCGCGCGACCAACGAGGTCGCCGAGGCGATGAACGCGAACTTCCCGAAGACCAACCCCATCTTCATGATGGTGGACTCGGGTGCTCGTGGAAACATGATGCAGATGCGTCAGATCGCCGGTATGCGTGGTCTGGTGTCGAACGCGAAGAACGAGACCATCCCGCGTCCCATCAAGGCCTCGTTCCGTGAGGGCCTGTCCGTGCTGGAGTACTTCATCTCCACCCACGGTGCCCGTAAGGGTCTGGCCGACACCGCGCTGCGCACCGCCGACTCGGGTTACCTGACCCGTCGTCTGGTGGACGTCTCGCAGGACGTCATCATCCGCGAGGAGGACTGCGGCACCGAGCGCGGCCTCAAGCTGGCGATCGGCGTCCGCGGCGAGGACGGCTCGCTGCGCAAGACGGACGACGTCGAGACCAGCGTCTACGCCCGCATGCTCGCCGAGGACATCACCGTCGACGGCAAGCTGCTGGCCACCGCCAACACGGACCTCGGCGACGTCCTGATCGACGAGCTGATCCGTCACGGCATCGGCGAGGTCAAGACCCGCTCGATCCTCACCTGTGAGTCGGCGGTCGGCACCTGCGCCATGTGCTACGGCCGTTCGCTGGCCACCGGCAAGCTGGTCGACATCGGTGAGGCGGTCGGCATCATCGCCGCCCAGTCCATCGGTGAGCCCGGCACCCAGCTGACGATGCGTACCTTCCACACCGGTGGTGTGGCCGGTGACGACATCACCCAGGGTCTGCCCCGTGTCGTCGAGCTCTTCGAGGCGCGCACCCCCAAGGGTGTCGCCCCGATCTCGGAGGCCCAGGGCCGGGTCCGGGTCGAGGACACCGAGAAGACCCGCAAGCTGGTCGTCACCCCCGACGACGGCAGCGACGAGATCGCCTACCCGGTCTCCAAGCGCGTCAAGCTGCTGGTCTCCGAGGGCGAGGCGGTCGAGGTCGGCCAGAAGCTGACCGTCGGTGCGACCAACCCGCACGACGTCCTGCGCATCATGGGCCAGCGTGCCGTCCAGGTCCACCTGGTGGCCGAGGTCCAGAAGGTCTACAACTCGCAGGGCGTGTCGATCCACGACAAGCACATCGAGATCATCATCCGGCAGATGCTCCGCCGCGTGACGATCATCGAGTCGGGCGACGCCGAGCTGCTCCCGGGCGAGCTCGTCGAGCGCGGCCGCTTCGAGCAGGAGAACCGTCGCGTGGTCTCCGAGGGCGGTCACCCCGCCTCCGGCCGTCCGCAGCTGATGGGTATCACCAAGGCCTCGCTGGCCACCGAGTCCTGGCTGTCGGCCGCCTCCTTCCAGGAGACGACCCGGGTCCTCACCGACGCGGCGATCCACGCCAAGTCGGACCCGCTGCTGGGCCTCAAGGAGAACGTCATCCTCGGTAAGCTCATCCCGGCCGGTACGGGTCTGCCCCGCTACCGCAACATCCGGGTCGAGCCGACCGAGGAGGCCAAGGCCGCCATGTACTCGGCCGTCGGCTACGACGACTACGACCTGTCGCCCTTCGGCGCCGGCTCCGGCCAGGCCGTTCCGCTGGACGACTACGACTACGGCCCGTACACGGGCTGACAGTCAGTCACCTGATCGCAGGGCGGTCACCCCACACGGGGTGGCCGCCCTGCGGCGTTTCCTCCCCCGCCCGGGGGAGTGCGCGGGACCGCTCCGGGGAGGGAGGTGCGGAGCGGGGGAGCGGGCCAGGCTGGGGGCAGTTGGTTCGGACTGCGGAGGGCTTGGTCGTGAAGCGGGTACTGGTGACGGGCGTGGTCGTGGCGGGTGTGCTGGCGGGGGCGGGCGGGTGTGCCGTGGAGCCGGAGCGCCGGGAGGCCGCGTACGCGGTGGACGGGCCGGCGCGGGTGCTGGTGGTGGACTCGGGGACGGGGGACGTGCAGGTCACGGGGGAGGGGTCGGGGGTGGCGGTGACGGAGCGTCAGGAGTGGCGGGGGAAGGCGCCGGAGGTCCGGCACGAGCTGGTGGACGGGACGCTGACGCTGTCGTACCGGTGCCCGGGCCACGACTGCTCGGTGGGGTACGTGGTGCGGGTGCCGACCGGGACCGAGGTGAAGGTGAAGGCGGGCACCGGCGACGTGCGGCTGGCGGGGCTGACCGGGGTGGTCACGGCGGAGGCCGGGACGGGGGACGTCCGGGGGGCCTTCGCGGTGGCGCCGAGGAGTGTGCGGGCCGTGGCCGGCACCGGTGACGTGCGGCTGGAGCTGCCGAAGGGGGAGGAGTACGCGGTGGACGCCGAGGCGGGCACCGGGTCGGTGCGGGTGGACGTGCCGGTGCGCATCGCGTCGGAGCGGAAGGTCACGGCGCGGGCGGCGACGGGTGACGTGACGGTGGTCGGTGGCTGAGGCGGGCGCCGTGCGGGATGATCGACTTCACGGGGGTGAGGTCGGGGTGGAGCGGTGGCGGGCGTACGCGGAGCGGGCCGGGGCGTGGTGGCGGGCCCGGTGGGCCGGGGTGGATCCGTACGTGCTGGACGTCGGGCTGGCGGTGGCCTCGGCGGCCATCGCGGTCTGGACGGTCTGGCACGACGAGCCGGCCTGGGAGTGGTGGGTCTACGCCCTGGCGGTCGCCACCGCGCTGCCGGTGGTGTGGCGGCGGCGCGCCCCGTTCACGGTCTTCCTGCTGAACGCGGTGGCCTCGATCGGGGTGACAGTGGCGGCGCACTCGGCGATGCCGCAGGTGCCGCTGGCGGCGGTGGTGACGGTCTACACCGTCGCGGACCGGGGCCGGGACTGGCAGCGCTGGCTGATGCTGACCGGCCTGGTCTGGGGCAACGTGGCGGGCACCCGCTCGCTGAACGGGGCGCTGTTCAGCCTGCTGACCTCCGTCGGGGCGTTCGTCTTCGGTTCGCTGGTGCGGGAGTTGCGCCGCAAGGCGGCGGACGCCGCGGACCGGGCCGGTGAGCTGGCCCGCCGGGCCGAGGCGGACGCGGCCCGCGCGGTGGCCGAGGAGCGGGCCCGGATCGCCCGGGAGATGCACGACATCCTGGCGCACGCGGTCTCGCTGATGGTGATCCAGGCCGAGGCGGGCCCGCTGGTGGTGCGCAGCGATCCGGACCGGGCGGTGCGCACCTTCGACACGATCGCCGACTCCGGCCGGGACGCGATGGTCCAACTCCGGCGGGTGCTGGGAGTGTTGAAGGAGCAGGGGGCCGGCCCCGAGCTGGCCCCGCAGCCGACCCTGGCGGAGCTGCCGGCGGTGGTGGAGCGGGTCCGGGAGTCGGGGCTGCGGGTGGAGCTGGAGTGCGCCGAGGCCGGTCCGCCGGAGGTGCAGGCCGCGGCGTACCGGATCGTGCAGGAGGCGCTCACCAACACGGTGAAGCACGCCGGGGCGACCTCCGCCGAGGTGAGCGTCACCCGTACCGGCCGGGAGCTGCTGGTGCGGGTGGCGGACGACGGGCGCGGGGTCGGTGCCCCGCGGGCGGGGGAGTGGTCGGGCGGCCGCGGGCTGGTCGGCATCCGGGAACGGGCGGCCGCCGTGGGCGGCCTGGCGGAGGCGGGGCCCGGCCCCGAGGGACGCGGCTTCGTGGTCAGCGCCCGCCTGCCGTTGGCGAGTTGAGAAGGGGAGCAGCATGACGATCCGGGTGGTGGTCGCCGACGACCAGGAGCTGGTGCGGGCCGGGTTCGGGATGATCCTGGACGCGCAGCCGGACATCGAGGTGGTGGCGGAGGCGGCCAACGGTGCGGAGGCGGTCGAGCGGGTGCGCGAACTCGCCCCGGACGTCCTGCTGCTGGACGTCCGGATGCCGGTGATGGACGGCCTGGAGGCGGCCCGCCGGGTCTGTGCGGAGCACCCGGCCACCAAGGTGATCATGCTGACCACCTTCGACGTGGACGACTACGTCTACGACGCCCTGTACGCCGGGGCCAGCGGCTTCCTGCTCAAGGACGTCCGCCGGGACGACCTGGCCCACGGGGTGCGGATGGTGGCCTCCGGCGAGGCACTGCTGGCGCCCTCGGTGACCCGCCGGCTGATCGGCGAGTTCACCGCCCGCCGGGGCTCCGGCCCGGGGCCGCAGCGGCCGCCGTCGCGGCTGCTGGAGCAGCTGACGGCCCGTGAGGCGGAGACCCTGCGGCTGCTCGCGCGCGGGCTCTCCAACGCGGAGATCGCCGGGGCCCTGGTGGTGAGCGAGCACACCGTGAAGACGCACGTCTCCAACGTGCTGGCCAAGCTGCAGCTCCGGGACCGGGTGCACGCGGTGGTCTTCGCGTACGAGTCCGGCGCGGTGGTGGCCGGGGAGGACTGATCCCGGTGGCCTCCCCCGCGCGGGGGAGACCACCGGTTCACCGGCGCGGGCGATCCCCGGGCGGCGCCCGGACGGCAGGCTGGTGGTCATCGAGAAGCCGTCACCACCAAGGGAGTTCGACGATGACCTGGGACCGTCCGGCGCTGGTCGCGCCGCTGCTGTTCGGCCTCTACGGAGCGGTCCGGCTGCTGCCGGAGGCGCGGGAGCCGGGACCGAGCTGGCTGATCGGCCATGCGCTGCTGCTGCTCGGGCTGCTGCTGTTCGTCCCGGTGCTGGCCGAACTGGCGCGCCGGGCCCGCGGGTTCGGCCGGGTGCTGGGCCCGCTGGCGTACCTGGGGCTGGCCGCCTCGGTCGGGCAGGTGCTGGTGGACCTGTGGGTGGGCCTGGTGGCGGAGGACAAGGCCGCGATGCGGGAGCTGTTCCAGCGGGTGCAGGACGTGCCCGGGGTGCTGCCGGCGTTCTACCAGGTGGGGCCGCTGCTCTTCCACCTCGGCCTGGTCGCGCTGCTCGCCGCGGCGGCCCGCCGCACCGCCTGGTGGTGCCCGCTGGTGGCGGCCGCCGGAGTGGCGCTGTCGGCGGTGAGCCTGGACCTGCTGCCGGTGGCCGCCGTGCTCTGGGTGCTGGCGCTCAGCCCGCTGGAGCGGCGGCCGGTGGCTGTCGGTGGGGCCGCGTAGATTCGTTCCCGTCACCCCACCCCACCGTCCCGAGAGGGCTCCCCAGCCATGTCCGTCGCCACCGAGCAGGTCACCTACCTGGAGCTCTCCGAGGACGCCGGGAGCGCCCACAAGTTCTACGAAGTCCGGCTGGACGGCGCCGAGTTGACCGTCACCTACGGCCGGATCGGCGAGCCGGGCCAGCGCAAGGCCACCGTCTACCCGTCGCCGGAGAAGGCGGCCGCCGCGGCGGCGAAGAAGGTCGGGGAGAAGGTCCGCAAGGGCTACGCCCCGGCGGTGCGCGGGGTGCGGCAGCGCCGCTCGGTGACGCGCCGCCAGATCGTCAGCTCCCGCTCCACCGCGCGCCAGGCCCCGCTGCTCTGGCGGTTCCGCTCCGGCGCCCCGGCCTTCGGGGTCTTCGTCGGCCAGGAGCACGCCTGGGTGGGGAACGAGCAGGGCGACGTCTACACCCTCACCCACGACGGCGAGGTGACGGGCCGTTACGGCCTCCCCGACGGCGTGAAGTGCATCGTCGCGGACGAGTACTGGATCTACGCCGGCTGCGACGACGGCAAGGTCTACGACCTGGGCGGCAAGGTCCCCCGGGTGGCGTACGAGATCGCCGCCGACGTGGACATCTACTGGCTGGACATCCACGACGGCCTGCTCGGCGTGGCGGACGCGGTCGGCGGCATCACCACGGTGGACCACGAGGACGAGTTCCAGTGGCGCCGCGCCACCCGGGGCGGCAGCGCCGGCTGGATGGTGCGCTGCGACGGGGACGCGGTCTACCACGGCTACGACCGGGGCGTGACGCGCTACGCGGCCGGCGGCGAGCAGGAGTGGCACACCCCGACCACCGGCGCGGTGCTGTTCGGCTGGCAGGAGCGGGACGAGGTCTTCGCGGGCACCTCGCGCGGCGTGGTGCACCGGCTGCGGAAGTCCGACGGGGCGCAGACCGGGCTCTACCGGTGCGACGCCGCGGTGTTCTCCTGCGCCGCCTCGCCGGACGGCCGGTACGTCTTCGCGGGGGACAACCACTCCTCGGTCTACTGCTTCGCCGCTGACGGCACCCGGCTCTGGAAGCTGGGCACCGGCTGCGGCTCGGCGTACTCCATGCAGTACCGGGACGGCCGGCTCTACCTGGTCACCACCGACGGCTCGCTGGCCTGCCTGGACGCGAGCGAGGAGGCCGTGCGGGCGGCGGAGGGCGGGCACCTCCCGCGGACCACCGACGTGAAGGCCTCGGGCTGGGAGCGGGTGGTGCCGAGCGCCGAGGTCGAGGTGGTGACGGGAGCCCTGGACGGCGGCGTCGAGGTCGAGTGCGTGCAGGAGGGCGCCCGGACCAGGGTGCGGGTGGTGACGCCCGGCTTCCGCGCGGACTGGCGGGTGCAGTTCCCGAAGGAGGTCCGGGTGCCGGGCGCCCGCTACTGGGTGTCGGAGGTGCTGGAGTCCGGCCGGGGCGGCTTCTACCGCGCTCGGGGCGAGATCAAGCGGGTGCTCTGACCTTGCTCAGCGCCGAGGCCAACTCGGCCGCTGTGGTGGGGAGTTCCGGCATCAGCTGGTCGGCGCGCAGGGCCGGGGCGCGCTCCACCACGGTGACGCCGGTGCTCGCCTCCAGCACGGGGGCGTAGCCCGCCGCGCGCAGCGCCGCCAGGGTGGCCTCGGGAGAGGCCGCGGCGATCAGCACCGTCGGTGCGACCCGGCGCAGCCCGAGCTTGGCCAGCGGGCGGCTGTGGGCGAGCTCCAGCACCAGCGCCTCGTCGTCGGAGCGCAGGCAGCTGCCGGCGGCGGCCACCCGGATCCGGCCGTGGGTGCGGGCGGTGTCCCGGACCAGGTACTCCAGCGGCTGCGGGAGCGGGGCCGAGGCGGTGCTGAACTCCCGCAGCCGGTCGATCAGTTCGGTGGCGTCCTGGCCGGCGTCCAGCGCCCGGCGGACGGAGGCGGGGCCGAACCGCCAGACGGTGGCGTGGCCCTCGGACTCCCGGTCGGCGGCTCCGGCCAGCAGCTCGGCCAGCTCGGGGGAGGCGGGTCCGGTCACCACGGCGGTGAGGTCGGCCTGGAACCGGGCGGTCCGGGCCGGCTCGGGGACGAGGCCGGCCAGGGCGTCGCGGAGCCCGGCCACGGCGGTGGCCAGCGCGTGGTGCCTGTCGAGGGAGAGCCCGGCACCGGGGACGGCCGGGAAGAAACGGTCCGCACCGGCCCGGAGCAGGTCGAGCACGGCGTGTCCCACGGGGGTGAGCACGCCGTGCCCGACCACTCCGAGCAGCGCGGCCTCCGCGAGCGTCGCCCGGGCGGCGTCCTGGGTGGCGGTGTTGACCTCGACCACCAACGGGGCGTACCAGGCGGCTGCTTCCACGAGGGCGGCGGTTCCCCCGTGGCCAGCGGTTCCCCGGGGGGCAGCGAGGGTGGTGGTCACACCGGGGGCGCGGGGAACTGCGCGCGGCGGAAGAGGCAGGCCCGTCTGCCGGGTACGGGGATCCACTTGCACGTGAGCGTCCGTACCCGGCACACGGGTCGTTGCGTTCCCCTTCGCGCAGTTCCCCGCGCCCCCGGGGTGACCACCTTCCGCAGAGCCAGCGCCTGCATCCCCCGCGCGGGAGGCCAGCGCGGCGAGCAAGGAGCGGCGGAGCGGCAATGCCGTCCGGTCCTGAGGGGTCGTCAGGGCGACCTCCGGGCCGCCGTGCTCACGGGTGAAGACCTCCGGCGTCACCGCCCAGGCCGCGACCAGCGGCAGCAGCCGCTCCGCGGGGGAGGCGGCCAGCCAGGTGTCGTAGCGGGCGGTCGGCAGCAGCTGCGCGGCCGGAGCGGGTGCGGGGCGGCGGCCCCGGGCGGGCGCGGGCGACGGCTCGCGGTGCGGGGCGAGCAGGCCGGCGTTGGCGGCCAGGTCCAGCCACAGGCGGGTCTGCGCCTCCCCGGCCCCGATCTCCTTGGCCAGCCGGGCGGTGTCCCGTACGGCGATCCCGCCCGCCTTGCGGAGCGTCAGCGGCCGGGCCGCGACCGCCCGCAGCAGCACCTCCACCCGGGAGGCCGAGGCCGTCGCGGCCGCCTGGGCCTCGGCCAGTGCGTGGCCCGTGCTCGCGTCGCCGCCCGTGTCCCCGTCCCGCTCCGCGACGGCGGTCGGCGGATCCGGCTCGAAGGGCAGCGGCCACGACGGGTCGCGCAGGGCCAGCCCCACCTCGTACGGCAGCTCCACGACGCCCGGCCCCGCCGGTGCCAGCAGCCCGCGCGCGGCCGCCCATGCCACCGTCGGATCCCCCGAACCGTTCGGCGGGAAGCGGTACTTGGCGAACGGTCCGGTGTCCTCCGAGCGGAAGTACCCGCTGCTCAGCCGCGGCGAACCGAGCCCCGGCGCGGCCAGCGCCGAGAGCAGCCGGACCACCGCCTCCGGTGCCCCCGCCAGCACCTCCCGCACGGCCGCCCGGTCCCGCAGCAGCGCGACCACACCCCGCTGCGCCTCCTCCCGGCTGCGCGCCGGGCCCAGCCCCAACGAGTCCTCCACCAGCCGGACCTGGGCCGCCAGGTAGGCGTCGGAGTACAGCACCTCGGCCGGCCGCCCGTACCCCAGCAGGCCGCCGGACGGCCGGTGCAGCACGGCCGGGAGGACCAGCGACGAGCCGTGCGGCGGCAGCAGCAGCGCACGCGCGGCCAGGTCGTCGAGCAGCGTCAGGGCCCGGGCGCCTTGCGGGCCGAGCGCGGCCGCGAGGTCGGCCCGTTCGACGGCCCGCTCGGACGGTTCCAGGCCGTCCGCACCGGCCCAGCCGCCCGGACGGCGCCCCGCGAAGCCGGTCAGTGCGGGCCCGGCGGCGTCGGCGACCGGCCCGTACCGGCGCTCGGCCAGGACGGCCACCGCGGCGAGCACCTGGAGCCGGGCCCGGTCCAGGCCGGTCAGGGCGAGCCGCACCGAGGAGGTGGTCAGCAGGAGCTCGGCCAGCCGGAGCGGATCGGCGGCCTCGGAGCGTCCGTGCGGCAGGCCGCGCTCCTCCAGCAGGACGGTCAGCTGCTCCGGGGTGCGCCGCGTCAGCCAGGTCGCCAGCGCCTTCGTGCTGTTCACCGCACCACCGTAGCGGCCCGGAAACCCACTCGCGGGCGGTGCCTGACGGACCGTAACGTCACCGGCATGACCACGAAGCGTCCGCTCACCGCCGTCCTCACCGGAGCAGGGATCTCCACCGACTCCGGCATCCCCGACTACCGGGGCCCCAAGGGCCTCTGGCAGCGCGATCCGAGCGCCCAGCAGCTGGTCACCATCGGTCCCTACCTGGCCGACACCGAGATCCGCCGCCGGGCCTGGCTGATGCGCCGCGACGCCGGGGCCCTGCACGCCGAGCCGAACGCGGGCCACCGCGCCCTGGTCGAGCTGGAGCGGGCCGGGGTGCCGATGCGGGTGCTCACCCAGAACGTCGACGGCCTGCACCAGGCCGCCGGGCAGACCCCGCGCAAGGTGCTCGAACTGCACGGCACCGCCCGGGACGTGCGCTGCGCCTCCTGCGGCGACCGGGGTCCGATGACCGGGGCGCTGGCCCGGGTCGAGGCCGGCGAGCCCGACCCGGCCTGCCTGGTCTGCGGCGGGATCCTCCGGCCGTGCACCGTGATGTTCGGCGAGAGCCTGGACCTGAAGGTGCTGGACCAGGCCGAGGCCGTCTCGATCGCCTGCGAGGTGTTCGTCGCGGTCGGCACCAGCCTCCAGGTCCACCCGGCGGCCGGTCTGGCCGAGGTGGCCGTGATGAACGGGGCGCGGCTGATCGTGGTGAACGGCGAGCCCACCCCGTACGACGAGATGGCCCACGAGGTGATCCGCGAGCCGATCTCCACCGCCCTGCCCGCCCTGGTCGAACGCCTGCTGGCCGTCTGACGACCGACCTGACGGTCCGTTCGGCCGTCTGCGTACGATGGCCCTCCCCGCACAGTCTGGGAGGGCACCAGCATGGCCGAGCAGGACAGCAGGGCCGCCGTGGCCGCCGCGTACGACCCGTGGTCGCCGGAGTTCGTCGCGCACCCGTACGAGGCGTACGCCCGGCTGCGCACCGAGGCGCCGGTGGTCTTCCACGAGCCCAGCGGGCAGTGGCTGGTCTCCCGGTACGCCGACGTCAACGCGCTGCTGCGGGACCGCCGGCTCGGCCGCACCTACACCCACCGCTTCACCCACGCCGAGTTCGGCCGCCCCGAGCCGGACCCGGCGCACGAGGCCTTCCACACCCTCAACGAGCACGGCCTGCTCGACCTGGAGGGCGTCGACCACACCCGGATCCGCCGGCTGGTGTCCAAGGCCTTCACCCCGCGCATGGTGGCCGGGCTGCGGCCGACCGTGGAGAAGCTGGCCGGCGAGCTGGTCGACGGGCTGCTCCGGGACGGCGGCGGCGACCTGATCGCGAGGGTGGCCGAGCCGCTGCCGGTCGCGGTGATCGCCGAGATGCTCGGCTTCCCGGCCGAGGACCGGCAGCTGCTGCGCCCCTGGTCGGCCGACATCACCGCGATGTTCGAGCTCAACCCCTCCGACGAGACCGCCCGACGGGCCGTCACCGCCTCCACCGAGTTCTCCGACTACCTGCGCGGCCTGATCCGGGCCCGCCGCGCCGAGCCCGGCGAGGACCTGATCAGCGCCCTGGTCGCCGCCGCCGACGGCGGCGACGCGCTGACCGAGCAGGAGATGGTCTCCACCTGCGTCCTGCTGCTCAACGCCGGCCACGAGGCCACCGTCAACACCACCGGCAACGGCTGGTGGGCGCTGTTCCGCAGCGAGGCCGAGCTGGCCCGGCTGCGCGCCGAGCCCGAGGCCCTGCTCCCCACCGCCGTCGAGGAGTTGATGCGCTGGGACACCCCGCTCCAGATGTTCGAGCGCTGGGTGCTGGACGACGTCGAGCTGCACGGCACCACGATCCCGCGCGGCGCCGAGATCGCCCTGCTCTTCGGCTCCGCCAACCGCGACCCCGAGCGCTTCCCCGACCCCGACCGGCTGGACCTCGGCCGCACCGACAACGCGCACATCACCTTCGGCGCCGGAATCCACTTCTGTCTCGGCGCCCCCTTGGCCAGACTGGAGCTGACCGAGTCCTACGGGGCGCTGCTGCGGCGGGCGCCCGGTCTGCGGCTGGTCACCGAGCCGCGCTGGCGGCCGGGGTACGTGATCCGGGGGCTCGAAGAGCTGCTGGTGGAGATCTGACAGGGGGACGGGCATGCGACGGGCGAGCGGCACCATGGTGGGCCTGGCGATCGGCGACGCTCTGGGGAAGGACACCGAGTTCACCCCGTACGAGGAGCTGCTGCGCGGCACGCCGTGGCGCGAACGCCAGCTCCCCAAGCGGGCGTTGGTCACCGACGACACCCAGATGACGCTCGCCCTGGCCACCGGCCTGCGGGCCGCCCTGGAGCGCGGCCCGCTGGCCCCGCTGCGCCTCGCCAACCGGGTCCGCGAGGAGTTCGTGCACTGGTACCACGACCCGGACAACAACCGGGCCCCCGGTACCACCTGCCTGCAGTCCTGCAACCGGCTGCGGAAGCCCGACACCACCTGGCAGCAGGCCAGCGACCTCGGCTCCAAGGGCTGCGGCGCCAACATGCGGGTCGCCCCGGTCGGCCTGGTCCCCGGCCTGACGGACCGCCAGCGCTCCGGTGCCGCGCAGCTGCAGTCCGGCCTCACCCACGGCCACCCCACCGCGCTGGCCGCCAGCGACCTCACCGCGCACACCGTCCACCTGCTGGTGAACGGCGCCGCCCCGGCCGAACTGCCCGGCCTGCTCCGGGAGTACGCGCTCACCGTCCGCGCGCGCGGCTACGACGCGCTCTGGCTCGGCGACCTGGCCGATGGCGCCCAGGACCCCTCGCCCGAGCACTTCGCCCTGCGCGGCTGGGGCGAGTGCCTGCACCAGCTCGACCGGCTGGACGCGGCCCTCGCCCACCCCGAGCCCGAGGGCGACCCGTGCACCGTCACCGGCGAGGGCTGGATCGCCGAGGAGGCCTTCGGCACCGGCCTGCTCTGCTTCCTGCTCTTCCCCGACGACCCGGTCGCGGCCGTCCGGCGCGGCGCCGTCTCCGGCGGCGACTCCGACTCCATCGCCTGCCTGGCCGGCGCCTTCGCCGGCGCCCACCACGGCCTGGACGCCTGGCCGGCCGACTGGGTCCAACGGATCGAGTACCGCGAGGAGTTGCTGGCCTTCGGCGCCCTCTGGGACTGAACGGCGCGCGCCGGGGCTGAACGGACACCCACGATTCGGCGAACACTGGGTGACGCACTGTCAGGAAGATCGCCGCGCCCCTAGGCTGCGGCCATGCTGCTGATATCCGTCATCCTGCTGGTCGTCGGCGTGGTCCTGCTCGTGCTCCGCTGGCGCGGGGCCTTCGACGGCCGGGCCTCGATCTTCGGCGGCCTGGCCTCGCTGCTGCTCGGCCTCGGCCTCGGCCTGACCACCTTCGTCCACGTGGTCGAGCCCACCGAGGTCGGCGTCCCCACCACCCTCGGCAAGGTCGGCTCCGCCTGGCAGCCCGGCCTCCACCTCAAGTCCCCGCTCACCGACGTCACCACCTTCTCCACCCGCCCGGTCGACCTCAACCTCACCGGCGACACCACCGTCGAGGTCCGCTCCTCCGAGGGCGGAGTCCTCTTCGCCGACGTCACGCTGAAGTGGTCCATCGACCCCAAGCACGCCGTCGACCTCTACAAGCTGGCCGGCAGCGAGGAGTCGGTGCAGCAGCGGCTGGTCTACTCCGACAGCCGCGAGATCATCCGCAACGTCTTCGCCCGCTACACCAACGTCGAGGGCTACAGCTCCAAGCGCGAGGCCATCAGCTCCGAGATCGACAAGCTGGTCGTCGAGCGCCTCACCCCGCGCGGCATCGTCGTCAACGGCGTCAACCTGCGCAACGTCAAGCCCAGCGACTCCCTGCAGAAGGCCATCGAGGCCAAGATCCAGCAGGACCAGGCCACCGCCCAGGCCCAGGCCTCCGTCGCCACCGCCAAGGCCGAGGCCGAGAAGAAGAAGATCGAGGCCGAGGCCCAGGCCAACGCCAACCAGCTGCTCGCCAACTCGCTGACCGACAAGATCCTGCTCAGCCAGTGCATCGAGGCCTTCAAGGCCGCCGCCGAGAAGAACCCGGTCTACGCCAGCCCCTGCGGCGGCACGGGCAACCCGGTCATCGTCGACTCCACCAAGCGCTGAACCGAGCGCCGACTCACGGGGTGACGACCCGTCCGTCGAAGGCGGCGAAGGCACTGCCGACCAGCTCGCGCAGCGCCTCGCCGTCCACGGCGTCCAGCCGCTTCACGTACAGGCACCCCTTGCCGACGGTCACCGGCCCCAGCCGGGCCAGCAGCTCCGCGTGCCGCTCGAAGCCCTCCGCGACGTAGAGCGTCAGCGCCTGCTTGCGCGGCGACAGCCCGACGGCCGGCCAGCTCCCGGTCCGGTCGCTCGCGTACCGGTACTCGTACCGCCCGAACCCGACGATCGACGGCCCCCACATCACCGGCGGCGCCCCCGTCACCTCCGCCACCAGCGCGCACAACGCCTGCGCGTCCGCCCGCCGCCGCGCGTCCGGCACGGCGGCCAGGAAGGCGGCGGGATCCTCGTCGGTCGGCACGGTCTTCGGTTCGGCCATGGCCCCACCGTAGGGGGCTCACCGGGCTGCGCCCCGCAGGGGCGCGAGGAACTGCGCGAGTACGGAAGGCGGACCGGCGTGGGATCGGGGCACGTCAGCCAGTTGCACGTGTCGCCGTTCCCCCGCGCGCAGTTCCTCGCGCCCCCGGGGCGACCACTAGCGTGTGATGGACCCCGAGCGGCCGTTCAGCGCCGCACGGTCCGCCGCGGCGCGCCCCTCGTACCAGCCGTCCGCGTTGGAGACCCGGACCCGCTGGGAGGTGAGCCGGGGGAACATCCGGTCCACCGTGTGGTCGACCGCCTCCTCGCGGGCCGCCAGCGCGGGCAGCAGCCGCTCGTCCGGCGCCAGCCGCTCGGCCGTCCCGTCCTCGCCGACCCGGTGCCCCGCGACCGCCTCCGCCGTGGCGGTGGTGAGCCGCTCGCGGATCCGCGCGGCGTAGGCGATCAGGAAGGACTGCCGGAAGGACTTGGTGCGCGAGGCGCCTTCCTTGTGGTGCCGGCTGCCGGCCCGCTGCATGGCGGCGGTCGCCTGCACCAGCAGCGAGGTGTAGAGCAGCTCCACCGCGTCCAGGTCCGAGTCGAAGCCGATCACCGTGCAGAAGCCGAACTCCTTGGCCCACACCGTCCGGCACCGGTTGGCCGTCGCCACCGCGTCGAGCAGCATCGCCTTCGGGCTCTCATACGGGTTGTCCACCCCGATCCGCACCGCCCCCGGGGTGCTGGAGGAGTCCTGACCGGCCGTCAGCAGGGCCTCGTCGATGCTGTGCTGGGCGATCAGCTGCTGCGCCTTCGCGGTGAGCGCCTCCGCCTCCTCCGGGTACTCGGTGGACTCGGCCTTGGCCAGCAGCGCCCGGATCCGGGAGAGCATCTTCGGCTCGCCCGGCACCGGCCCCACCGCGCGGTGCTCCACCGGGGCGGCGGCGCCCGGGGCGGGCCCGACCGGCGTGACGGGGGGCAGGAGCGCCCAGAGCCGGATCAGCTCCAGCGCGGCGGTGGCCAGCGCGAAGCGGTCCAAGCGGTGCTTGGCGGCGTAGGCGGCGAGGTAGGCGCCGTCGCCGTCCCACCACACCTCGGTGGCGAGTTCGCGCAGCTGCTCGTGCCAGCGCCGGTCCAGCGCGGCGGCCGGGTGCCGGCGCTGCTCGGCGGCGATCAGGTCGACCCCGAGCTCCTGGTGGACGGGGCCGAGCTCGCGGCGGACCATCCGGGCCAGGTCGGCGGGGCGCCAGCCGACCGTCCAGGCCCGGCCGACGGTCCGTTCGGCCTGGGCCACCAGGGCCCGGCTGACCTCGGCCCAGTCGGCCGCGGCGAGCAGCGAGGCCCCGGTGTCGAGGGCGAGGTCGAGGCGCTCCGCCTCGGCGCCCGTCACCTGGGCGACGGCCTGCGCGACCAGGGCTTCGGCGGTGGACTGCTGGGGCACGGTGATCTGCCTCGCACAGGAGAAGGAAGAGGGGGGACCACAGCAATGATGCCGGAGCGGCAGCGCCGCCCCGGCATCGTCGTCCTCACCCGGACGCGGTCAGCGCTCGATCGCCGTCGCCAGGATCTCCGGCAGCCGCTCCAGCAGCCGGGCGGCCGCCAGCCGGGTGCCGAGCACCGCGAACAGCGCGCCGTACAGCAGCCCGCCCGGCAGCACCGTCCACTCGGGCAGCACCAGCATCAGCAGGGCGACCGGCGAGGCGATCAGCGCGGCCAGCAGCATCGAGCCGAAGGTGTTCAGCATCACCAGTCCGCCCTGGCCCGGTGCGGCGTTGCGCATCGGGTTGGAGTCGGCCGGCAGCGCGAACGGGGCCAGCACGCTGAGCAGCGCCCCGGCACCGACCCCGGCGCCGAGGCCGGCGAGGGCCAGGCCGAGCGCCGGCGGCCACTCGGACCACTTCCCGGTGACCACCGCCAGCACCAGCGACAGCACCACCGTCACCGGAACCGCGTACGAGAGCACCCCGTAGGCGCGGCCGCGCAGCTCGTCCCGGGCGTCGGCCGGGCCGGCCAGGGTGGCCGAGACCATCCAGAACGCCGAGCCGTCCATGCCGAACAGGTTGACCATCTGCAGCCCGAGCATCATGCCGGTGAAGGAGACCAAGTAGACCGTGGCCCAGCCCTGCACCATCGACAGCACGCACATCACCAGCGTCATGCCGATGCTGGTGAAGACGGCCGCCTTGGCCCGCGGCTCGCGCCAGGCGTACCGCAGGTGACGCTGCATCACCGCGCCGACCCGGCCCGGCGGGAAGAGGTCCCGGGTGGAACGGCCGACCTGGCGGGTGGTGATCAGGGTGGAGGAGTCCGCGGTGACCATCAGGTCCACCAGGCTCCGACGCCACCAGCGCAGCAGCAGCACCAGCAGTGCGGCGGTGGCCGCCAGCTGGAGCAGCGCCAGCGGCACCGACTCGCCGGCCGTCCGGCCCGCGTCCAGCGCGCTGACCGGCGGGATCCAGCGCAGCACCGCGGCGAACGGCTCCAGCGGCGAGAGGTCCAGGCCCTTCTCGCCGGACTTGCCGAGGATCGACTGCGAGACCAGGTTGCCGACCTGGATCAGCAGCGCGAACAGCAGGCCGCCGAAGATCGCGAAGTCCTTGCCCCGGCGGCTGGAGAGCAGCTTGGCGTTGCCCGCCGCGACCGCCCGGGAGAGCGTCACCAGGGTGAGCACCGCCAGCGGCACCCCGAGCACCGCGAACGGCACCGAGACCGCGCCCGCCGAGCCGGCCACCGCGGCGCCGCTCAGCATCACCAGGGCGATCACCGGGCCGGGCCCGATCAGCGCACCCAGCAGGGTGCCGCGCAGCATCGCGGCGGGACGCAGCGGCAGCATGGTCAGCCGGGTCGGGTCGGCGGCCTCGTCGCTGCTGAACAGGAAGAGGGGGAGCGCGCCCCAGCCGATCGCCATCGAGGTGGTGAGCATCACGGCGGCGTCGCCGGCCCCGGCGTGGCCGTGCAGGAAGGCGAAGGCGGTGGCGATCAGCGCGGTGAGCAGGAGGCCGGCCAGCGAGCCGATCACGTACAGCGCCCGCCGGCCCGGGCTGCGCCTGAGCCCGTTGGCGAGCAGCCGGAGCTTGAGCCGGACCAGGGTGCGGACGACCACCGCGTCCGGGGTGACGGCGGCGCTCACCTCGCCTCGCCCAGCCAGTCCAGGCCCTGGCCCTCGTCCTCGCGGACGCCGATCAGTTCCAGGAAGGCGGTGTGCAGCGAGCGCTCGCCGCGGACGTCGTCCAGCGGGCCCTGGGCGATCACCTGACCCGCGTTCACCACCGCGACCCAGTCGCAGAGTTGCTCCACCAGCTCCATCACGTGGCTGGAGAAGACCACGGTGGAGCCGCTGGCGGCGTACCGCTTGAGCACCCCGCGGATGGTCTGGGCGGAGACCGGGTCGACGCCCTCGAAGGGCTCGTCGAGGAAGAGCACGTCCGGGTTGTGCAGCAGCGCGGCGGCCAGCCCGATCTTCTTCCGCATGCCGGTGGAGTAGTCGGCCACCAGCTTGTCGGCGGCGGCCTGCAGGTCCAGCACGGTGAGCAGTTCCTCGGCGCGGCGGTCCACCTCGGCACCGGGCAGCCCCCGCAGCCGCCCGTTGTACTGGAGGAGCTCGCGGCCGCTGAGCCGCTCGAACATGCGCAGGCCCTCGGGCAGGATGCCGATCCGGGCCTTCACGCTCACCGGGTCGGCCCAGACGTCGGCGCCGTGCACCCGCACGGTGCCGTGGTCGGGCCTGAGCAGGCCGGTGACCATCGAGAGGGTGGTGGTCTTGCCGGCCCCGTTGGGTCCGACCAGGCCGATGAAGGAGCCGGCGGGCAGGTCGAGGGTGAGTCCGGCCACGGCGGCGTGGTCGCCGAAGCGCTTCCACAGGTCGTGGATGCTGACGGCAGGTGTCATGTGCGCACTCCTAGGTACGGGTCTACCGTCAGCTTTTCAGAGGAACCCCGGACGGCGGCACCCTTCGAACGGCGGGAAGTGATCATGGTCCGTCCGGGTGAAGTTGCAACTGCCGGGCGGTGTCCTTCGTCATGCTGACTGGGGGACACGAGGAGGACCGATGAACGTCCAGCCGTGGGGTCCGCAGTACCCGCAGCAGCAGCCGGCGCGTCAGCAGGACGCCCAGCTGGCCATGCGGGCCGGCCACACCGACCGCGAGCGCGCGGTAGACGTGCTGAAGGCCGCGTACGCGGAGGGTCGGCTGTCCGCCGACGAGTACGGCCAGCGCTTCGAGGCGGTGCAGCGGGCCAAGACGTACGGCCAACTCGCCTACCTGGTCTCGGACCTGCCCGTCGGCCCGGCACCGACGCCGATGGTGGTGCCGATGGCCGCCGTCGCCCCGCTGCCGCCGCCGTACTTCCCGCCGCCCAAGGCCCGGACCAACCCGCTGGCCGTGACCTCCCTGGTGCTCGGGCTGTTGTGCCTGCCGAGCTTCGGCATGACGGCCGTACCCGCCGTGGTGACCGGGCACCTGGCGAAGGGTCAGATCCGGCAGAGCCGCGAGGAGGGTGACGGGATGGCCACCGCCGGTCTGGTGTTCGGCTGGATGGCGGTGTCGTTCTGGGTGCTGGCGATGATCAGCCTGGCCGCCTCGGGCTGAGCCGCCGGGCCCCGGTGCCGCCCCGGCCACCGCCCGTGACCGGCCCGGTCGCGGGCGGAGCTGCGGCGTTGCATTTGTTTTGACCGGCGCGGATGCGCTAGGTACGCTCTGACCTTGTGCCTGGGGTGTCCCCGGGTCCTTGTGCGTGCCAGCAGACCGGCCGCAGTGCCGGAGCGGTTCACCGCTCCGTGAGCGGCGTCACTGCACATCCATGGATTCCGTTCCTCGGACGAGGCTCAACACACCCGACCGCGTGGGTCGGAGAGTTGAGGACATCGCAGGTTAGTTTTACGCAGCCTTGGCACACAGAAAACGGAGAAACGGTGCCTACGATCCAGCAGCTGGTCCGAAAGGGCCGGCAGGACAAGGTCGAGAAGAACAAGACGCCCGCGCTGAAGGGTTCCCCCCAGCGCCGTGGCGTCTGCACGCGTGTGTACACCACCACCCCGAAGAAGCCGAACTCCGCGCTTCGCAAGGTGGCCCGTGTGCGCCTCACCAGCGGGATCGAGGTCACCGCCTACATTCCGGGCGAGGGCCACAACCTGCAGGAGCACTCCATCGTGCTGGTTCGCGGTGGCCGTGTGAAGGACCTTCCTGGTGTCCGCTACAAGATCATCCGCGGTTCGCTTGACACCCAGGGTGTCAAGAACCGCAAGCAGGCTCGCAGCCGCTACGGCGCCAAGAAGGAGAAGTAAGAATGCCTCGTAAGGGCCCCGCCCCGAAGCGCCCGGTCATCATTGACCCGGTCTACGGCTCCCCGCTGGTGACCTCGCTGGTCAACAAGATCCTGCTGCACGGCAAGCGCTCCACCGCCGAGCGGATCGTCTACGGCGCCCTCGAGGGCGTCCGTGAGAAGACCGGTGCCGACCCCGTGGTCGCCCTCAAGCGTGCGCTTGAGAACGTCAAGCCCACCCTTGAGGTGAAGTCCCGCCGCGTCGGTGGCGCCACCTACCAGGTGCCGGTCGAGGTCCGCCCGGGCCGCGCCAACACCCTGGCCCTTCGCTGGCTGGTCGGGTACTCCCGCGCCCGTCGTGAGAAGACCATGACCGAGCGTCTGCTCAACGAGATCCTCGACGCCTCCAACGGCCTCGGTGCTTCCGTGAAGCGTCGTGAGGACACCCACAAGATGGCCGAGTCCAACAAGGCCTTCGCGCACTACCGCTGGTAGTCCGAACCCCGTCACTAGACAGAGAGAGAACGAGCCACCATGGCTGCAACCTCCCTTGACCTGGCCAAGACCCGGAACATCGGGATCATGGCCCACATCGACGCGGGCAAGACCACCACCACCGAGCGGATCCTGTTCTACACCGGTGTGTCGTACAAGATCGGTGAGGTCCACGATGGCGCTGCCACCATGGACTGGATGGAGCAGGAGCAGGAGCGCGGCATCACGATCACGTCGGCCGCGACGACCTGTCACTGGACCCTCGACGGTGTCGACAACACCATCAACATCATCGACACCCCGGGTCACGTCGACTTCACCGTCGAGGTGGAGCGTTCGCTCCGCGTCCTCGACGGCGGCGTGACGGTGTTCGACGGCGTTGCCGGTGTCGAGCCCCAGTCCGAGACGGTGTGGCGTCAGGCCGACCGCTACGGCGTTCCGCGCATCTGCTTCATCAACAAGCTGGACCGCACGGGCGCCGACTTCTACTTCTGCGTCAAGACCATCGTGGACCGCCTCGGCGCCACCCCGCTGGTCATGCAGCTCCCGATCGGCGCCGAGGGTGACTTCACCGGTGTCGTCGACCTGGTGAAGATGAAGGCCCTGGTCTGGTCCGCGGACGCCCCCAAGGGCGAGATGTACGACACCGTCGACATCCCGGCCGACCTGGAGGAGAAGGCCGCTGAGTACCGCGAGGCGCTCATCGACACCGTCTCCAACACGTCCGACGAGGTCATGGAGCTCGCCCTCGAGGGCGAGGACATCCCCGAGGACGTCCTGGTCGCCGCGATCCGCAAGGGCACGCTGAACTCGGACTTCACCCCGATCTTCTGCGGCTCGGCGTTCAAGAACAAGGGCGTCCAGCCCCTGCTCGACGCGGTTGTGAAGTACCTGCCGTCGCCCCTCGACATCGAGGGCATCGAGGGCACGAAGCCGAACAACCCCGACGAGAAGATCGTCCGTCAGGCCTCGGACGACGAGCCGCTCGCCGCGCTCGCGTTCAAGATCATGTCTGACCCGCACCTGGGCAAGCTCACCTTCGTCCGCGTGTACTCCGGCCGCCTGGAGTCCGGCACCTCGGTGCTGAACTCCGTCAAGGGCAAGAAGGAGCGCATCGGCAAGATCTACCGCATGCACGCGAACAAGCGTGAGGAGATCGACTCGGTGGGCGCCGGCGACATCATCGCCGTCATGGGCCTCAAGCAGACCACCACCGGTGAGACGCTGTCCGACGAGAAGAACCCGGTCATCCTGGAGTCCATGGACTTCCCGGCCCCGGTCATCCGCGTCGCGATCGAGCCCAAGTCCAAGGGTGACCAGGAGAAGCTGGGTGTCGCCATCCAGCGTCTCGCCGAGGAGGACCCGTCCTTCCAGGTCAACACGGACGAGGAGACCGGCCAGACCATCATCGCGGGTATGGGCGAGCTGCACCTCGAGGTGCTCGTCGACCGTATGCGCCGTGAGTTCAAGGTCGAGGCCAACGTCGGCAAGCCGCAGGTCGCGTACCGCGAGACGATCCGCAAGGCCGTCGAGCGCATCGACTACACGCACAAGAAGCAGACCGGTGGCTCCGGCCAGTTCGCGAAGATCCAGATCGCGATCGAGCCGATCGAGTCCGGCGAGGGCTACGAGTTCGTGAACAAGGTCACCGGTGGCCGCGTTCCGAAGGAGTACATCCCCTCGGTCGACGCCGGTTGCCAGGAGGCCATGGAGTTCGGTGTCCTCGCCGGCTACCCGCTCCAGGGTGTCCGCGTGACCCTGCTCGACGGTGCCTCGCACGACGTCGACTCCTCCGAGCTCGCCTTCAAGATCGCCGGTTCCATGGCGTTCAAGGAGGGTGCGAAGAAGGCCGGCCCGGCTCTGCTGGAGCCGATGATGGCCGTCGAGGTCACCACGCCCGAGGACTACATGGGCGACGTGATCGGCGACATCAACTCTCGCCGTGGCCAGATCCGGTCCATGGACGAGCGTCACGGTGCCCGCGTCGTTTCGGCGCTGGTGCCGCTCTCCGAGATGTTCGGCTACGTCGGTGACCTGCGCAGCAAGACCTCTGGTCGCGCGAGCTACTCGATGCAGTTCGACTCGTACGCCGAGGTTCCGCGGAACGTGGCGGACGACATCATCGCCAAGGCCAAGGGTGAGTGACGTCCCGACATTCGGGATGTTCGTAACCCCTTAGGCTATTAGGAGGCGAACCTGGGGAATCCACCCGGATTCCCCAGGTCTCCTCCGCCCCCACCCGCGGGACGGCACGGGCTTCGGCCCGGACCCAACCCGATCAAAGACCAACTGACGTCAGCACGGCGTACAGAACTGTCCTCAGGAGGACTGCAGTGGCGAAGGCGAAGTTCGAGCGGACGAAGCCCCACGTCAACATCGGCACCATCGGTCACATTGACCACGGTAAGACCACTCTTACCGCGGCCATCACCAAGGTGCTGCACGACGCGTACCCGGAGATCAACCCCTTCACGCCGTTCGACCAGATCGACAAGGCGCCGGAGGAGCGGCAGCGCGGTATCACCATCTCGATCGCGCACGTCGAGTACCAGACCGAGGCGCGTCACTACGCCCACGTCGACTGCCCGGGTCACGCCGACTACATCAAGAACATGATCACCGGTGCGGCCCAGATGGACGGCGCGATCCTCGTCGTCGCCGCCACCGACGGTCCGATGCCGCAGACCAAGGAGCACGTCCTCCTGGCCCGCCAGGTCGGCGTCCCCTACATCGTCGTCGCGCTGAACAAGTCCGACATGGTGGACGACGAGGAGATCCTGGAGCTCGTCGAGCTCGAGGTCCGCGAGCTGCTCTCCGAGTACGACTTCCCGGGCGACGACCTGCCGGTCGTCCGCGTCTCGGCGCTGAAGGCGCTCGAGGGCGACGCCGAGTGGGGCCAGAAGCTCCTCGGCCTGATGGAGGCCGTGGACGAGGCCATCCCGACCCCGGCCCGTGCCGTGGACCAGCCGTTCCTGATGCCGATCGAGGACGTCTTCACGATCACCGGTCGTGGCACCGTCGTCACCGGCCGCATCGAGCGCGGTGTCCTCAAGGTCAACGAGACTGTCGACATCATCGGCATCAAGGAGACCAAGACCACCACCACGGTCACCGGCATCGAGATGTTCCGCAAGCTGCTCGACGAGGGCCAGGCCGGTGAGAACGTCGGTCTGCTCCTCCGTGGCATCAAGCGCGAGGACGTCGAGCGCGGCCAGGTCATCATCAAGCCGGGCTCGGTCACCCCGCACACCGAGTTCAAGGCCCAGGCCTACATCCTGTCGAAGGACGAGGGTGGCCGTCACACCCCGTTCTTCAACAACTACCGCCCGCAGTTCTACTTCCGTACCACGGACGTGACCGGCGTCGTGACCCTCCCCGAGGGCACCGAGATGGTCATGCCGGGCGACAACACCGCCATGGACGTCGTGCTGATCCAGCCGATCGCCATGGAGGAGGGCCTGAAGTTCGCCATCCGTGAGGGTGGCCGCACCGTCGGCGCCGGCCAGGTCACCCAGATCGTCAAGTAATTGCCGATCTGACCACTGGTCAGCCGGAGGGCCCGCCCCCCGTCCGCGAGGACGGAGGGCGGGCCCTCCGCCGTTCCACAGCAAGGCACCACCATGCGCATCCTCGTCACCGGCGGGGCCGGCTTCATCGGCTCCGCGTACGTCCGGGCCCGACTGGCGGCCGACCCAGCGGCCCGGGTCACCGTGCTCGACGCGCTCACCTACGCGGGCGTCGAGGCCAACCTCGCCCCGGTGGCCGGCCACCCCGGCTACTCCTTCGTCCGGGGCGACGTCTGCGACCGCGGGCTGGTGGAGCGGGTGCTCCCCGGCCACGACGCGGTGGTGAACTTCGCCGCCGAGACCCACGTGGACCGCTCGATCGCCGGAGCGGCCCCCTTCGTGCGCACCAACGTGCTCGGCACCCAGGTCCTGCTGGACGCGGCGCTGGAGCACGGTGTCGGCCGCTTCCTGCACGTCTCCACCGACGAGGTCTACGGCTCGATCGCCGAGGGCTCCTGGACCGAGGACGAGCCGCTCGCGCCGAACTCCCCGTACGCCGCCTCCAAGGCCGCCGCCGACCTGCTCGCCCTCTCCTACCACCGCACCCACGGCCTGGACGTGGTGGTCACCCGCTCCTCCAACACCTACGGGCCGTACCAGTTCCCGGAGAAGCTGATCCCGCTCTTCGCCACCGAGCTGCTGGACGGCCGGACCGTCCCGCTCTACGGCGACGGCGGTCACGTCCGGGACTGGCTGCACGTGGACGACCACTGCCGGGGCATCGAACTGGCCCTGGCCCGCGGCCGGGCCGGCCGGGTCTACCACCTGGGCGGGGGAACCGAGTTGACCAACCGTGAGCTCACCGGCCTGCTGCTGGCCGCCACCGGCCGCGGTTGGGAGGCGGTCCGCCGCGCGCCCGACCGCAAGGGCCACGACCGGCGGTACTCACTGGACGGCGCCCGGGCCCGCGCCGAGCTCGGCCACGAGCCGCGGGTGGAGTTCCGGGCCGGCCTGGCCGACACCGTCCGCTGGTACCGCGAGCACCGCGGCTGGTGGCAGCCGCTGCGAGTCGGGGGCCGAACTGTCGTACCGCGGGCCTGAGTTGGAGCCCGCAGGGGCGCGTGGTGCGGATCACGCGCTGCTCCGATTGGCATCCGACCTGCCGATTGTGGCAGGATGTCCTAGTTGCTCGGTTGAGTTGCCGATGCTGCGCGCCTCCCGCCGGGAGGACTGGAAGCGAGTCCCAGGTACTCGTCGTTCCCGTGATGGCCGTTCATATTCCCACGTGCTGTATGTGGGCGTAGTGGTGTGTAGTCGACACCGCGGCAGCTGCGGGGCGGACGTACGGGAATCTTCCGGGAAGCGTGGGCAGGGCCTCGACCCGGCGCCTGGCGGGTGCAAGACCTCGCCGACCCCGATGTACCGAGACCGAGAAGGCGTGACCTTCCCGGTTCCTTGCAAGCGAGAGGGCGACACGCCCGAGCGCGGGGGTCGGAGAAGGTAACCACCCGGGGGTGCCACCGGACCAAGCCACCCGGCCGAATCCGGCTGCAGAGGCAACAGACGACACAAAGGACTACTGAGTAGCCATGGCGGGACAGAAGATCCGCATCCGGCTCAAGGCCTACGACCACGAGGTGATTGACTCCTCGGCGAAGAAGATCGTCGAGACCGTCATTCGCACTGGTGCGCAGGTCGCGGGCCCGGTGCCGCTGCCCACTGAGAAGAACGTTTACTGCGTCATCCGCTCGCCGCACAAGTACAAGGACTCGCGCGAGCACTTCGAGATGCGCACTCACAAGCGTCTGATCGACATCCTCGACCCGACCCCGAAGACCGTTGACTCGCTGATGCGCCTCGACCTTCCGGCCGGCGTCGACATCGAGATCAAGCTCTGAGAGGCGCGACGAAGATGGCAAAGCAGATTAAGGGCATCCTGGGCGAGAAGCTCGGCATGACCCAGGTCTGGGACGAGAACAACCGGATCGTTCCGGTGACCGTCGTCAAGGCCGGGCCCAATGTCGTGACCCAGGTCCACACCGCTGACGGCATCGGCTACGACGCCGTGCAGATCGGCTTCGGCGAGATCGACCCCCGCAAGGTGAACAAGCCCCTCGCGGGTCACTTCGCCAAGGCCGGTGTCACCCCGCGCCGCTTCCTGGTCGAGCTCCGCACCGCGGATGCTTCCGAGTACACCCTCGGCCAGGAGATCACCGCAGAGCTGTTCGAGGCGGGTGTCAAGGTCGACGTGACCGGCACCTCCAAGGGCAAGGGCTTCGCCGGTGTCATGAAGCGTCACAACTTCAAGGGCCTCGGCGCCGGTCACGGCACCCAGCGCAAGCACCGTTCGCCCGGCTCGATCGGTGGCTGCGCCACCCCGGGTCGCGTGTTCAAGGGCATGCGCATGGCTGGTCGGATGGGCCACGAGCGTGTGACCACCCAGAACCTGACCGTGCACGCGGTCGACGCGGAGAAGGGCCTGCTCCTCATCAAGGGTGCGGTCCCGGGCCCGAACGGCGGCCTCGTCCTCGTCCGCACCGCGGCGAAGGGGCTGTGAAATGAGCACCATTGACATCCTGTCGCCGGCTGGCGACAAGGCCGGCAGCCTCGAGCTGCCCGCCGAGATCTTCGACGCCAAGGTCAGCATCCCGCTGATGCACCAGGTCGTCGTGGCGCAGCTCGCTGCCGCCCGTCAGGGCACCCACAAGACCAAGACCCGCGGCGAGGTCCGTGGCGGCGGCAAGAAGCCGTACCGCCAGAAGGGCACCGGTCGCGCCCGTCAGGGCTCGACCCGTGCGCCGCAGTTCGCCGGCGGTGGCGTCGTGCACGGTCCCGTGCCGCGCGACTACTCGCAGCGGACCCCGAAGAAGATGATCGCCGCCGCTCTGCGTGGCGCGCTCACCGACCGGGCCCGCCACAACCGCATCCACGTCGTCACCGGCGTCGTTGCGGCCGAGGCGCCGTCGACCAAGGCCGCCAAGGGCCTGTTCGGCAAGATCTCCGAGCGCAAGAACGTCCTCCTGGTCGTCGAGCGCGAGGACGAGCTGGGCATCAAGTCCGCTCGCAACCTGCCGAACGTGCACATCCTGGACGCGGGTCAGCTGAACACCTACGACGTGCTCGTCTCCGACGACGTGGTCTTCACCCAGGCCGCCTTCGAGCGTTTCGTGGCCGGTCCGGCCGCGTCCGCCAAGGCCGTGGCTGCTGAGGGCGAGCTCGAAGGGAGCGCCGCCTGATGGCTGCAGAGATCACGAGCAAGACGTTCACGGACCCCCGTGACGTCCTGGTGAAGCCGGTCATCTCCGAGAAGAGCTACTCGCTCCTCGACGAGAACAAGTACACGTTCATCGTGTCGCCGGGGTCCAACAAGACCCAGATCAAGCAGGCCGTCGAGGCGGTCTTCTCGGTCAAGGTCGAGGCTGTCAACACGATCAACCGTCAGGGCAAGCGCAAGCGCTCCAAGACCGGTTTCGGCAAGCGCAAGGACACCAAGCGCGCCATCGTGACGCTGGCCGAGGGCAACCGCATCGACATCTTCGGTGGTCCGACCTCCTGACGGAGGACTCGGATCGTCGTTAAGGACGAGGACGAAAATGGGTATCCGCAAGTACAAGCCGACTACGCCGGGCCGTCGTGGCTCGAGCGTGGCCGACTTCGTCGAGATCACGCGGTCCACGCCGGAGAAGTCGCTGGTTCGCCCGCTGCACAGCAAGGGCGGCCGTAACAACGCCGGTCGTGTCACCGCTCGCCACCAGGGTGGCGGCCACAAGCGCGCCTACCGCGTGATCGACTTCCGTCGTCACGACAAGGACGGCGTGCCGGCCAAGGTCGCTCACATCGAGTACGACCCCAACCGCACCGCGCGCATCGCGCTCCTGCACTACGCGGACGGCGAGAAGCGCTACATCATCGCCCCGCGCGGCATCGCCCAGGGTGACCGGATCGAGAACGGCCCCGCGGCCGACATCAAGCCGGGCAACAACCTGCCGCTGCGCAACATCCCGGTCGGTACCACCATCCACGCGGTGGAGCTGCGTCCCGGCGGCGGTGCCAAGATGGCCCGCTCCGCCGGCTCCGGCATCCAGCTGCTGGCGCGTGAGGGCAAGATGGCGCACCTGCGCATGCCCTCCGGTGAGATCCGCCTGGTCGACGCCCGCTGCCGCGCCACTGTCGGCGAGGTCGGCAACGCCGAGCAGTCGAACATCAACTGGGGCAAGGCCGGCCGTATGCGCTGGAAGGGCGTCCGCCCGACCGTGCGTGGTGTGGCCATGAACCCGATCGACCACCCGCACGGTGGTGGTGAGGGTAAGACCTCCGGTGGTCGCCACCCGGTCTCGCCGTGGGGTAAGCCCGAGGGCCGTACCCGTCGCCCGAACAAGGCGTCGGACAAGCTCATCGTGCGCCGCCGCAAGACCAACAAGAAGCGCTAGGAGCAGGTCAGATGCCGCGCAGTCTCAAGAAGGGCCCCTTCATCGACGGCCACCTTCTCAAGAAGGTGGACGCGCAGAACGAGGCGGGCACCCAGAACGTCATCAAGACCTGGTCCCGTCGCTCCGTGATCGCCCCGAGCATGCTCGGTCACACGATCGCGGTCCACGATGGCCGCAAGCACGTCCCGGTGTTCGTCACCGAGTCGATGGTCGGCCACAAGCTCGGCGAGTTCGCCCCCACGCGCACCTTCAAGGGGCACGTGAAGGACGACCGCAAGTCGAAGCGCCGCTAGTCGCTCCGCGAGCTTCAGCGCCAGCACGACTCAAGTGACTTACTCCATTAAGGGGACAACCATGGAAGCCAGGGCCCAGGCGCGGTACATCCGCGTCACGCCCATGAAGGCCCGCCGCGTGGTGGACCTCATCCGTGGCATGAGTGCCACGGAGGCCCAGGCGGTCCTGCGTTTCGCTCCGCAGGCTGCCACCGTGCCGGTCGGCAAGGTGCTCAACAGCGCCATCGCCAACGCCGCGCACAACTACAACCACTCCAACGTGGACGACCTCGTCATCAGCGAGGCGTACGTTGACGAGGGCCCGACCCTGAAGCGGTTCCGTCCGCGTGCCCAGGGCCGTGCCTACCGGATCCGCAAGCGGACCAGCCACATCACCGTGGTCGTCAGCAGCAAGGAAGGGACCCGGTAATGGGCCAGAAGGTTAACCCGCACGGGTTCCGCCTCGGCATCAGCACGGACTTCAAGTCCCGCTGGTACGCCGACAAGCTGTACAAGGACTACGTCAAGGAAGACGTCGCCATTCGTCGCATGATGACGAAGGGCATGGAGCGCGCCGGCATCTCCAAGGTCGAGATCGAGCGCACCCGCGACCGCGTCCGCGTTGACATCCACACCGCTCGCCCCGGCATCGTCATCGGCCGCCGTGGCACCGAGGCCGACCGCATCCGCGGCGACCTCGAGAAGCTGACCGGCAAGCAGGTCCAGCTGAACATCCTCGAGGTCAAGAACCCCGAGCTGGACGCCCAGCTCGTGGCTCAGGGCGTCGCGGAGCAGCTGTCCTCCCGCGTGTCGTTCCGCCGTGCCATGCGCAAGTCGATGCAGGGCACCATGAAGTCCGGCGCCAAGGGCATCAAGGTCCAGTGCTCCGGTCGTCTCGGCGGCGCCGAGATGAGCCGTTCGGAGTTCTACCGCGAGGGTCGCGTGCCGCTGCACACCCTCCGTGCGAACGTCGACTACGGCTTCTTCGAGGCCAAGACCACCTTCGGCCGCATCGGCGTGAAGGTCTGGATCTACAAGGGCGACGTCAAGAACATCGCCGAGGTCCGCGCTGAGAACGCCGCTGCCCGCTCGGGCAACCGTCCGGCCCGCAACGACGCCCGCCCCGCGCGTGGCGGCGAGCGCGGTGGCCGTGGCGGCGAGCGTGGCGCCCGTGGCGGTCGTCGTCCCGCGAACACCGAGGCCCCGGCCGCGGTGACCGAGGCGCCGGCTGCCGAGAGCACCGGAACGGAGGCCTGACCTCATGCTGATCCCCCGTCGGGTCAAGCACCGCAAGCAGCACCACCCGAAGCGCCGTGGCGCTGCCAAGGGTGGCACCGAGCTGGCGTTCGGCCAGTTCGGCATCCAGGCCGTCACCCCGGCCTACGTGACGAACCGTCAGATCGAGTCCGCTCGTATCGCGATCACCCGTCACATCCGCCGTGGCGGCAAGGTCTGGATCAACATCTACCCGGACCGTCCGCTGACCAAGAAGCCGGCCGAGACCCGCATGGGTTCCGGTAAGGGTTCGCCGGAGTGGTGGATCGCGAACGTGCACCCGGGTCGGGTCATGTTCGAGCTGTCGTACCCGAACGAGAAGGTGGCTCGCGAGGCGCTCACCCGCGCCGCGCACAAGCTGCCGATGAAGTGCCGGATCGTCCGGCGCGAGGACGGTGAGAGCTGATGTCGGCCACGAAGGCTGCAGAGCTTCGCGAGCTGGACAACGAGGCTCTCGTCGCCAAGCTCCGTGAGGCGAAGGAGGAGCTGTTCAACCTCCGCTTCCAGGCGGCGACCGGGCAGCTCGACAACCACGGACGGCTCAAGCTCGTCCGTAAGGACATCGCGCGGATCTACACCCTGATGCGCGAGCGCGAGCTGGGCATCGAGACGGTGGAGAACGCCTGATGACTGAGAACACCAACGAGACGCGCAGCTTCCGCAAGACCCGTGAGGGTCTCGTCGTCAGCGACAAGATGGACAAGACCGTCGTCGTCGCCGTCGAGGACCGCGTCAAGCACGCGCTGTACGGCAAGGTCATCCGCCGTACGAACAAGCTGAAGGCGCACGACGAGGCGAACGCCTGCGGCATCGGCGACCGGGTCCTCCTCATGGAGACCCGCCCGCTGTCCGCGACGAAGCGCTGGCGCGTCGTCGAGATCCTCGAGAAGGCCAAGTAACGAAGCCGATGTGGTACGGCCGTATGTGCCTGGTGTCGCAAGACGACCGGGTGAGCAGCGGCCGGCCCGTCGACCTTCGTTGACGATCAGGAGAAAGCTGTGATCCAGCAGGAGTCGCGACTGCGCGTCGCCGACAACACCGGTGCCAAGGAGATCCTTTGCATCCGTGTTCTCGGTGGCTCCGGTCGCCGCTACGCCGGTATCGGGGACGTCATCGTCGCCACCGTCAAGGACGCGATCCCCGGCGGTTCGGTGAAGAAGGGTGACGTCGTCAAGTGCGTCGTCGTCCGCACCGTCAAGGAGCGTCGTCGTCCGGATGGCTCGTACATCCGCTTCGACGAGAACGCCGCCGTCGTTCTGAAGAACGCCGATGGTGACCCCCGTGGCACCCGCATCTTCGGCCCGGTGGGCCGCGAGCTGCGCGACAAGAAGTTCATGAAGATCATCTCGCTGGCGCCGGAGGTGCTCTAACCCATGGCGAACAGCATGAAGATCAAGAAGGGTGACCTGGTTCAGGTCATCACCGGCAAGGACAAGGGCAAGCAGGGCAAGGTCATCCAGGCCATCCCCGCCGAGAACAAGGTCCTGGTCGAGGGTGTGAACCGGGTCAAGAAGCACACCAAGCCGGGTCCGGGCACCCAGGGTGGCATTGTCACCGTCGAGGCTCCCGTTCACGTCTCCAACGTCCAGCTGGTCGTGGAGAAGGACGGCAAGAAGGTCGTCACCCGCGTTGGTTACCGCTTCGACGACGAGGGCAACAAGATCCGCGTTGCCAAGCGAACCGGTGAGGACATCTGATGTCTGAGACGACTGTTGAGAAGGTGGCCCCCCGCCTCAAGGAGCGTTACAACTCCGAGGTGAAGGGCCAGCTGCAGGAGCAGTTCAAGTACGAGAACGTCATGCTGATCCCCGGCCTGGTCAAGGTCGTGGTCAACATGGGTGTCGGCGAGGCTGCCCGTGACAGCAAGCTGATCGAGGGCGCGATCCGCGACCTCACCGCCATCACCGGCCAGAAGCCGGCGGTGACGAAGGCCCGTAAGTCCATCGCGCAGTTCAAGCTGCGCGAGGGCCAGCCGATCGGCACCCACGTCACCCTCCGTGGTGACCGCATGTGGGAGTTCGTGGACCGTCTGGTGTCGCTGGCCCTGCCGCGTATCCGTGACTTCCGCGGCCTCTCGCCGAAGCAGTTCGACGGCCGTGGCAACTACACGTTCGGTCTGACCGAGCAGGTCATGTTCCACGAGATCGACCAGGACAAGGTCGACCGTCAGCGCGGTATGGACATCACCGTCGTGACCACCGCTCAGAACGACGACGAGGGCCGGGCGCTCCTGCGCGCTCTGGGCTTCCCGTTCAAGGAGGCGTGAGCCAATGGCGAAGAAGTCCCTCATCGCGAAGTCCGAGCGCAAGCCGAAGTTCGGCGTGCGTGCGTACACCCGCTGCCAGCGCTGCGGCCGTCCGCACTCGGTGTACCGCAAGTTCGGCCTGTGCCGTGTGTGCCTCCGTGAGATGGCGCACCGCGGCGAGCTGCCGGGCGTGACCAAGAGCTCCTGGTAAGCCAGAGCCTTAGTCGCACCAGCGAATCAGCAGGAGTGCCCGACCCCACACGCCCCCGTTTTGGGGAGCCGTACGGAATCCCGTAAGGTAGTGGGGTCGGGCCCCCTGTCGCGGTCAGTTGTGTGCTGTCCGCGACCCTCTATGAGAGGGCTCGCACCCAGTCTTACTACGTCGCAGGTCCCCTGCGTCTGTGCCCCCGCCGCACTCCACGAGTGCGTCGGGGGGACCTGGCGCGGAGAAACCACGGCGAGAGAGGCCTGAGGCCATCATGACCATGACCGACCCCATCGCAGACATGCTCACGCGTCTGCGTAACGCGAACTCGGCGTACCACGACACCGTGGCGATGCCGGCCAGCAAGCTCAAGGCGCACGTCGCCGAGATCCTGCAGCAGGAGGGGTACATCTCCTCCTACAAGGTTGAGGAGCCGGTTGAGGGCGAGGTCAGCAAGAAGCTGACCATCGAGCTCAAGTTCGGCCCCAACCGTGAGCGCTCCATCGCCGGCATCAAGCGCATCAGCAAGCCGGGTCTGCGCGTTTACGCAAAGTCCACCAACCTGCCGAAGGTCCTCGGCGGCCTGGGCGTGGCGATCATCTCCACGTCCTCGGGTCTCCTCACGGACAAGCAGGCTGCCAAGAAGGGCGTAGGCGGAGAAGTTCTCGCCTACGTCTGGTAATTCGGGAAACGGAGGTACAGCAATGTCTCGCATTGGACGGCTGCCCATCCCGGTTCCCGCCGGCGTGGACGTCACCATCGATGGCCAGGCGGTCTCGGTGAAGGGCCCCAAGGGCACCCTCACCCACGTCGTCGCCGCGCCGATCGAGATCGGCAAGGGCGAGGACGGCACGCTGCTCGTCACCCGCCCGAACGACGAGCGTCAGTCGAAGGCCCTCCACGGCCTTTCCCGCACGCTGGTGGCGAACATGATCACCGGCGTGACCGCGGGCTACCGCAAGTCGCTCGAGATCAGCGGTGTTGGTTACCGTGTCGCCGCGAAGGGCTCCGACATGGAGTTCCAGCTCGGCTACAGCCACCCGATCCTGGTCGAGGCGCCGGAGGGCATCTCCTTCGTCGTCGAGTCGCCCACCAAGTTCCACGTGGACGGCACCGACAAGCAGAAGGTCGGCGAGGTCGCCGCGAAGATCCGCAAGCTGCGGAAGCCCGACCCGTACAAGGCCAAGGGTGTCAAGTACGCGGGCGAGGTCATCCGCCGCAAGGTCGGAAAGAGTGGTAAGTAAGCCATGACTGTCTCTGTCAAGATCGGCAAGGGCAACGGCTACAAGAACGCCGCCCGCAAGCGCCGCGCGATCCGCGTTCGCAAGCGCGTCGTCGGCACCGAGGTGCGTCCGCGCCTCGTTGTGACGCGCTCGAACCGTCACATGGTCGCCCAGGTCATCGACGACGCCAAGGGTCACACCCTGGCGTCGGCGTCCACCCTCGACGTGTCCATCAAGGGCAACGAGGGCGACAAGACCGAGCTGGCCAAGAAGGTCGGGAGCCTGGTCGCCGAGCGCGCCAAGGCCGCCGGCATCGAGTCGGTCGTCTTCGACCGCGCGGGCAACCGGTACGCCGGCCGCATCGCCGCCCTGGCGGACGCGGCCCGCGAGGCCGGGCTCGACTTCTAAGCCGCTCGTCGACCCAGTCGACGGACGTAAACGAGAGAGGTAATACCAATGGCTGGACCCCAGCGCCGCGGCAGCGGCGCCGGCGGCGGCACCGGCGGTGGCGAGCGGCGTGACCGTAAGCGCGACGACCGGGGCAACGCCCCCGCCGTCGAGAAGACTGCTTACGTCGAGCGCGTCGTCGCGATCAACCGTGTCGCCAAGGTTGTCAAGGGTGGTCGTCGTTTCAGCTTCACCGCGCTGGTCGTGGTGGGCGACGGTGACGGCACCGTGGGTGTCGGTTACGGGAAGGCGAAGGAGGTTCCGGCCGCCATCGCCAAGGGTGTTGAGGAGGCCAAGAAGAACTTCTTCAAGGTCCCCCGTATCCAGGGCACCATCCCGCACCCGATCCAGGGTGAGAAGGCCGCCGGCGTCGTGCTCCTGAAGCCGGCGTCCCCCGGTACCGGTGTTATCGCCGGTGGCCCGGTGCGTGCCGTCCTGGAGTGCGCCGGCGTTCACGACATCCTGTCGAAGTCGCTCGGCTCGGACAACGCCATCAACATCGTGCACGCCACGGTTGCCGCTCTGAAGGGCCTCGTGCGCCCCGAGGAGATCGCGGCCCGTCGTGGCCTGCCGCTGGAGGACGTGGCCCCGGCCGCGCTGCTGCGCGCCCGTGCCGCCGGTACCGCTGCGGCGGTGAGCGCCTGATGGCTCGCCTGAAGGTCACTCAGACCAAGTCGTACATCGGCAGCAAGCAGAACCACCGTGACACCCTGCGTTCGCTCGGCCTCAAGCGGCTGAACGACACCGTGGTGAAGGAGGACCGCCCGGAGATCCGCGGCATGGTCCACACCGTTCGTCACCTCGTCACGGTCGAGGAGGTGGACTGAAATGGCAGACAACTCGCCGATCAAGATCCACAACCTGCGCCCGGCCCCCGGTGCCAAGACCGACAAGATCCGCGTCGGTCGTGGTGAGGGTTCCAAGGGTAAGACCGCAGGTCGTGGTACCAAGGGCACCAAGGCCCGCTACCAGGTTCCGCAGCGCTTCGAGGGTGGCCAGATGCCCCTCCACATGCGCCTGCCGAAGCTGAAGGGCTTCAAGAACCCGGCCCACAAGCAGTTCCAGGTCGTGAACCTGGACAAGCTGGCGGAGCTCTACCCGAACGGTGGCGAGGTCACCGTGGCCGACCTGATCGCGAAGGGCGCCGTTCGCAAGAACGAGCTCGTCAAGGTCCTCGGCCAGGGCGACATCGCGGTCGCGCTGCAGGTGACGGTCGACGCCGTCTCCGGCTCCGCCGCCGAGAAGATCACCGCCGCCGGCGGTTCGGTCACCGAGCTCATCTGAGCCCGCTGACGTTCCTCGGAACCCCGTTCCTCCTTCGGGAGGGACGGGGTTCCGTGCTTTCCCGGCCGATTTTCCGCTGACTTTTGTGTGTCAAAACGGGCATCCCGTCCCCCGTGCGTGGGGGAGGGGTGGTACGCGCTTCTTTCGGGTGGCCGAGCACTGTTAGAGTCCGTGGAGTTCCCTTGTAGGCTGCGCCCAGGCTTGCCTGTGCCGTCCGGAGAAACCCGGGGCCCACGGGGGCTGCAATCCCCACACACCCATTCAGGACCGACCCTTCCGCCGACGACGTGCGGGAGGCGCAGGAGGCACCGTGCTCAGTGCGTTCGCGCGGGCGTTCCAGACGCCCGACCTGCGCAAGAAGCTGCTGTTCACGCTGGGCATCATGGTGCTGTTCCGGCTGGGCGCCCACGTTCCCGTACCGGGCGTCGACTTCGTCGCGGTCAACCAGTGTCTGAAGGACCAGTCGCAGAGCGGTCTGTTCGGCCTGGTCAACCTCTTCAGCGGTGGCGCACTGCTCCAGCTGACGATCTTCGCGCTCGGCATCATGCCGTACATCACGGCCAGCATCATCCTCCAGCTCCTCACCGTGGTCATCCCGCGGCTCGAGGCGCTGAAGAAGGAGGGCCAGGCCGGCACCGCGAAGATCACCCAGTACACCCGCTACCTGACCATCGCGCTCGCCGTGCTCCAGGGCACCGGCATCGTCGCGACGGCCTCCAGCGGCGCCCTGTTCTCGGGCTGCTCGCTCGCCAACCAGGTGGTGCCGGACCAGTCGATCTTCCGCATCGCCTCCATGGTGATCACCATGACCGCGGGCACCACCGTGGTCATGTGGCTCGGTGAGCTGATCACCGACCGCGGCATCGGCAACGGCATGTCCATCCTGATCTTCACCTCCATCGCCTCCGGCTTCCCGGGCTCGATGTGGGCGATCAAGCTCTCCGGCAAGATCGGTGGCGGCTGGGTCGAGTTCTTCAGCGTGATCGCGATCGGCGTCGTCGTCGTGATCCTGGTCATCTTCGTCGAGCAGGCGCAGCGCCGGATCCCGGTCCAGTACGCCAAGCGCATGATCGGCCGCCGCGCCTTCGGCGGCACCTCGACCTACATCCCGCTGAAGGTCAACCAGGCGGGTGTCATCCCGGTCATCTTCGCCTCCTCGCTGCTGTACATCCCGGCGCTGGTGGCCCAGTTGACGAACAGCCAGGCCGGCTGGGCGACGTGGATCAACACCAACTTCGTCCGCGGTGACCACCCGATCTACATGGCCACCTACTTCGTGCTGATCGTGTTCTTCGCCTTCTTCTACGTCGCCATCTCCTTCAACCCCGAAGAAGTTGCCGACAACATGAAGAAGTATGGTGGGTTCATCCCGGGCATCCGGGCCGGCCGACCGACGGCCGAGTACCTTAACTACGTGCTGACCCGTATCACGTGGCCGGGGTCGCTCTACCTGGGCCTGATCGCGTTGATCCCGATGATCGCCCTGGTCGCCTTCAACGCGAACCAAAACTTCCCGTTCGGTGGCACCAGTGTGCTCATCGTCGTCGGTGTCGGACTCGAAACTGTGAAGCAGATCGAGAGCCAGCTCCAGCAGCGTAATTACGAAGGGTTCCTCCGCTGATGCGTATCGTCCTCGTCGGACCTCCCGGGGCCGGGAAGGGTACTCAGGCGCACGTCCTGGCCAAGACCCTGTCCATTCCCCACATCTCCACCGGAGACCTGTTCCGCGCCAACATCAGCCAGGGCACCCCGTTGGGGCTCGAGGCGAAGGCGTACATGGACGCGGGTCGCCTGGTACCGGATGAGGTCACCATCGGGATGGCCAAGGACCGGATGTCGCAGCCCGACGCCGCCAACGGCTTCCTGCTGGACGGTTTCCCCCGGAACCTCGGCCAGGCCAAGGCCTTGGACGAGATCCTGGTCGAGTTCGGCATCGCCCTCGACGGCGTGCTGGACCTGGAGGTCCCCGAGGACGAGGTCGTCAAGCGGATCGCCGGCCGCCGGATCTGCCGCAACAACGGCGCGCACGTCTTCCACGTCGCCTACAACCCGCCGAAGGCGGAGGGCGTCTGCGACGAGTGCGGCGGCGAGCTGTACCAGCGCTCGGACGACACCGAGGACAAGGTGCGGACCCGGCTGGAGGTCTACCACACGGAGACCGAGCCGATCATCGCCTACTACGAGCAGCAGGGCCTGCTGGTCACCATCTCGGCACTGGGCAAGGTCGACGAGGTCACCGAGCGCGCGGTCGGCGCACTGAAGAAGAACGCCTGACGGTCTGACGACGACGGCCGGGAAGCCCCTCGTGGACTTCCCGGCCGTCGTCGCGTCGTACCGTAGGTGAGTAGCTGTAGTACGGACGGAAGGCGTGGAACCCAGATGGTGGAGATCAAGACCCCCGAGCAGATCGCCAAGATGCGCGTGGCCGGGCTGGTCGTGGCCGAGGCGCTGAAGGCCTGCCGGGAGGCGGTGGCCCCGGGGATCACCACCCAGGAGCTGAACGACATCGCGGACAAGGTGATCACCGGCCACGGTGCGACCTCCAACTTCCGCGCGCACCACGGCGGTCTGTGGTTCCCCGGCGTGATCTGCGCCTCCGTCAACGAGGAGGTCGTGCACGGCATCCCCGGCGAGCGGGTCCTCCAGGAGGGCGACATCATCTCGATCGACTGCGGCGCGATCGTCGACGGCTGGCACGGCGATGCGGCGATCACCGTCGCGGTGGGGGAGACCGCCCCGCAGAACGAGCTGCTCTCCCGGGTGACCGAGGGCTCGATGTGGGCCGGCATCGCCCAGATGAAGAAGGGCAACCGCCTGGTCGACGTCTCCCGGGCGATCGAGGGCTTCATCCGCCGCCAGCCGCTCCCGCCCAAGGGCAAGTGGGGCATCACCGAGGGCTACGGCGGCCACGGCATCGGCACCGCGATGCACATGGAGCCGCACGTGCTGAACTACGTGGCCGGCCGGGGCAAGGGCCCCAAGCTGATCCCGGGCACCGTGCTGGCGATCGAGCCGATGGTCTCGCTCGGCACCCCGCACACCGCGATCCTGGACGACGAGTGGACCGTCGTCACCAACGACGGCACCTGGGCCTCGCACTGGGAGCACTCGGTGGCCGTCACCGAGCAGGGCCCGCTGGTGCTCACCGCCTTCGACGGCGGCAAGGCCGAGCTGGCGAAGCTGGGCGTGGTGGCGGCTCCGGATCCCCTGGGCTGAGCCCTTCGACACACGTACGGCCTGCAGGTTTCGTCCTGCAGGCCGTTTGTCCTATTTTTAGCAGCTGACAACCGCTGAGAAGGGGACGAGCAAGTGCTCAAGGGATTCCGCGACTTCATGATGCGCGGCAACGTGATCGACATGGCCGTCGGTGTGGTCATCGGCTCGGCCTTCACCGCGGTGGTGACCGGCTTCGTGGCCGCGTTCCTCACCCCGCTGGTCGGCGTGGTGGTCGGTGCGGCCGGCGACTTCCGCTCGTACAGCTTCACCGTGCTGGAGGTCACCTTCCCGTACGGCCAGTTCCTGAACGTGCTGATCGCGTTCCTGCTGACCGCCGCGGTGCTGTACTTCTGCGTGGTGCTGCCGGTCACCAAGGCGACCGCCCGCTACATGCCGAAGAAGCCGAAGGCCGCGAAGCGCCCGTGCCCGGAGTGCCTGAGCGAGATCCCCGAGGCGGCCCGCCGCTGTGCGCACTGCACCGCGCACGTCGAGCCGCTGGTCGTCACCAGCCTCTGAGCCGGTTTTGGCGTGGCTGGGCCCGTGGCGTACGATGGACCGTCGGCTCACTCGTAGCGTGCTTCTGCACGCCCTCTACCCACTCGGGCGGGGGTGAACCCAGGTTCGCACGAGCGTGCCGCATACGGTAGCCGTTCCCCGGAAGGTGGATCTCGTAGTTCATGGCAAAGAAGCAAGGCGCCATTGAGATCGAGGGCACCGTGATCGAGTCCCTGCCGAACGCCATGTTCAAGGTGGAGCTGCAGAACGGTCACAAGGTCCTCGCGCACATCAGCGGCAAGATGCGGATGCACTACATCCGCATCCTCCCGGACGACCGGGTCGTCGTGGAGCTCAGCCCTTATGACCTGACTCGAGGCCGGATCGTCTACCGGTACAAGTAACAAGCATCTGTCAGATCTAGACCCGGAGAACCTGAACCATGAAGGTCAAGCCGAGCGTCAAGAAGATCTGCGACAAGTGCAAGGTGATCCGCCGTCACGGCCGGGTCATGGTGATCTGCGACAACCTGCGCCACAAGCAGCGCCAGGGCTGACCAGCCTCACCCCGCATTTCTCGTAGTACTTCGCGCGACGCGAAAAAACGTCATACGCGGGCTACCCGATCCGTCCCCTCCGGGGACGGACTGCCACCCTCGGCTCAGAGGCCGGGGCTCCCACACCGAGAGGTGTCGGAGTAGGTAGCGCGTCAGACCTCTGAAAGAACCACAGGAGCCTTGAATGGCACGCCTCGCAGGCGTTGATCTCCCGCGTGAGAAGCGGATCGAGATCGCTCTGACCTACGTCTACGGCATCGGCCGCACCCGCGCGCAGCTCGCGCTCGCCGAGACCGGCGTCAACCCGGATGTCCGCGTTCGCGACATCACCGAGGACGACCTGGTCAAGCTGAGCCAGTACATCGACGCGAACTTCGAGGTCGAGGGTGACCTCCGCCGCGCCGTTGCCGCCGACATCCGCCGCAAGGTCGAGATCGGCTGCTACGAGGGTCTGCGTCACCGCCGTGGCCTCCCGGTCCGCGGTCAGCGCACCCACACCAACGCGCGTACCCGCAAGGGCCCGCGTCGCGCGATTGCCGGCAAGAAGAAGCCGGGCAAGAAGTAGTCCGCCCGTTAACCGGACATCCCTCCGGCCCGCGGGTTAGCGGACCGACCACCTCAGTAGGAGAACAGACTTATGCCCCCCAAGGGTCGTCAGGCTGCCGGCGCGAAGAAGATCCGCCGCAAGGAAAAGAAGAACGTCGCTCACGGCCACGCGCACATCAAGAGCACGTTCAACAACACCATCGTTTCGATCACCGACCCGCAGGGCAACGTGATCTCCTGGGCCTCCGCCGGCCACGTCGGCTTCAAGGGCTCGCGCAAGTCCACCCCGTTCGCCGCGCAGATGGCCGCCGAGGCCGCTGCCCGTCGCGCGATGGAGCACGGCATGCGCAAGGTCGACGTCTTCGTCAAGGGCCCGGGTTCCGGCCGTGAGACCGCGATCCGTTCGCTGTCCGCCGCCGGCATCGAGGTCGGCTCGATCCAGGACGTCACCCCCACCCCGCACAACGGCTGCCGTCCGCCGAAGCGCCGCCGCGTCTGACGCAGCGCCTTCGGGCAGTCTGGGTGTTTTAAACCTCGTACGGGGTCCGGTCTGAGGCCGGACCCCGTACGCTGGTTCTGTTCGGCATCAAATAGTGGGTGCCGAGTCCAACTGGAGGATCTGAAAACATGCTGATCGCTCAGCGTCCCTCGCTGACCGAAGAGGTCGTCGACGAGTTCCGCTCGCGGTTCGTGATCGAGCCGCTGGAGCCGGGCTTCGGCTACACCCTCGGCAACTCTCTCCGCCGCACGCTCCTCTCCTCGATCCCCGGCGCCGCTGTCACCAGCATCCGGGTCGACGGTGTCCTGCACGAGTTCACCACCGTGCCGGGCGTCAAGGAGGACGTCACCGACCTCATCCTGAACATCAAGCAGCTGGTCGTCTCCTCGGAGCACGACGAGCCGGTCGTGATGTACCTGCGCAAGCAGGGTCCGGGTGTGGTCACCGCCGCCGACATCGCGCCCCCGGCCGGTGTCGAGGTGCACAACCCCGAGCTGGTCCTCGCCACCCTGAACGGCAAGGGCAAGCTGGAGATGGAGCTGACCGTCGAGCGCGGTCGCGGCTACGTCTCCGCCGTGCAGAACAAGGCTTCCGGCCAGGAGATCGGCCGCATCCCGGTCGACTCGATCTACAGCCCCGTGCTGAAGGTCACCTACAAGGTCGAGGCCACCCGTGTCGAGCAGCGGACCGACTTCGACAAGCTCATCGTCGACGTCGAGACCAAGCCCGCCATGCGCCCCCGTGACGCCATGGCCTCGGCCGGCAAGACCCTGGTGGAGCTGTTCGGTCTCGCCCGCGAGCTGAACATCGACGCCGAGGGCATCGACATGGGCCCGTCCCCGACGGACGCCGCCCTGGCCGCCGACCTGGCGCTGCCGATCGAGGAGCTCGAGCTCACCGTTCGGTCGTACAACTGCCTCAAGCGCGAGGGCATCCACACCGTGGGTGAGCTCGTCGCCCGCTCCGAGGCCGACCTGCTCGACATCCGCAACTTCGGTGCGAAGTCGATCGACGAGGTCAAGGCGAAGCTGGCCGGCATGGGCCTGGCGCTCAAGGACAGCCCGCCCGGGTTCGACCCGACCGCCGCCGCCGACGCCTTCGGCGCCGACGACCTGGACGACGCGGGTTACGCGGAGACCGAGCAGTACTAAGAGATTTGTGGCGGGGCGGCCCCAACCGGGCCGCTCCGCTTCATGAAAGCCGTACGGGCACAGTGCCCGTACGCCCGTTCCGGTACCTGATACGGCCGGTGACGGTGATTCAAGGAGTTACGCATGCCGCGTCCCACGAAGGGTGCCCGCCTCGGCGGCGGCCCGCACCACGAGCCGCTGCTGCTCGCCGGTCTGTGCCGGGAGCTGTTCCAGTACGGCCGCATCACCACGACCGAGGCCAAGGCCCGTCGGATGCGCCCGCTGGCCGAGAAGCTGATCACCAAGGCGAAGAAGGGCGACATCCACAACCGTCGCATCGTCCGCAAGACGATCACCGACGTGTCGGTGCTGCACACCCTCTTCACCGAGATCGCCCCCCGCTACGAGAACCGCCCCGGTGGTTACACCCGCATCACCAAGATCGGTGGTCGTCGTGGTGACAACGCGCCGATGGCCGTGATCGAGCTGGTCGAGGCCCTCACCGTCGCGCAGACCGCCGTCGGCGAGGCCGAGGCGGCCACCAAGCGTGCCGTCAAGGAGGCCGACGCCAAGGCCGAGGAGACCGCGGTCGAGGAGACCGAGGCCACCGAGGTCGAGGCCGACAAGGCCTGACACCTTCTCAGGTGACGTCCGGGCCCGCTCCCTTCACCGGGGGGCGGGCCCGTTCCCTTTCTAGGAGTACTTACGTGGTGAACGACTGCGCCGAGCAGCCCCCGGTCAAGGACGGCCCGGCGGACGGGCACGTGCGGATCCGGCTCGACCTGGCGTACCAGGGCGCCGAGTTCTCGGGGTGGGCGCGGCAGCGGGGCCGGCGCACCGTGCAGGAGGAGATCGAGAGCGCGCTGCAGATCGTGACGCGCAGTCAGGAGCTCTTCCCGCTCACGGTGGCCGGCCGGACCGACGCCGGGGTGCACGCCCGGGGCCAGGTCGCGCACGTGGACCTGCCGGCGGAGCTGTGGGCCGAGCACGGCGAGAAGCTGCTGCGGCGGCTCGCCGGGCGGCTGCCGGGCGACGTGCGGATCTACCGGGTGTCGGAGGCGCCGTCGGGCTTCGACGCGCGGTTCGCGGCCGTCTGGCGGCGGTACGCGTACCGGGTCGCCGACCACCCGGGCGGGGTGGACCCGCTGCTGCGGGGGCACGTGCTGTGGCACGACCGGCCGCTGGACGTGGAGAGGATGAACGAGGCGGCGCGGCTGCTGCTGGGGGAGCACGACTTCGCGGCCTACTGCAAGAAGCGGGAGGGTGCGACGACCATCCGGACGCTGCTGGAGCTGCGGTGGGACCGGGTGCCGGTGGACTCCTACGCCTCGCAGGAGGGGTCGCTGGCGGTGGCGACGGTGCGGGCGGACGCCTTCTGCCACAACATGGTGCGGTCGTTGGTCGGGGCGATGCTGCTGGTCGGCGACGGGCACCGGCCGGTGGACTTCCCGGGGCAGGTGCTGGCCGGACGGGTCCGGAACTCGGCCGTGAACGTGGTCCGGCCGTACGGGCTGACGCTGGAGGAGGTCGGCTACCCGGCCGACGACCAGCTCGCGGAGCGGAACCGGCTCGCGCGGCGGATGCGGACGCTCCCGGGGACGTAAGTGGCCACCCCGGGGGCGCGAGGAACTGCGCGCTGGGGAACGGCATGTGCTGCAACTGGCTGACGTGCCCCGATCTCACGCTGGTCCGCCTTCCGTACTCGCGCAGTTCCTCGCGCCCCTGGGGCCTTCGGCCCAGAGGCGTGGCCAAATCCGTTTGGGCGCATAGGTGCGGGCTTGGCACAATCCTCGGCATGGGACACGTCGAGATTTCGCACCTGGAGTACTACCTGCCGGACGGGCGGGTGCTGTTCGACGACGCGTCCTTCCGGGTCGGCGAGGGCTCCGCGGTGGCGCTGGTGGGCGCGAACGGGGCCGGGAAGACCACGCTGCTGCGCATGATCGCGGGGGACACCCAGCCGCACGGCGGCTCGGTGACGGTGAGCGGCGGGCTGGGCGTGATGCGCCAGTTCGTCGGGACCACCGGGCGGGAGGACCAGCGGGAGACGCCGGGGGCGCTGCCCGCCGACGCCTCGGTGCGGGACCTGCTGGTGTCGGTGGCGCCGCCGCGGATCGCCGTCGCGGCCAAGGCGGTGGACGCCGCCGAGCTGGCGATGATGGCGCAGGACGACGAGAAGTCGCAGATGGCGTACGCGCAGGCGCTCTCGGACTGGGCCGACGCCGACGGGTACGACTACGAGACGGTCTGGGACGTCTGTACCACCGCCGCGCTGGGCATGCCCTTCGACCGGGCGCAGTTCCGCGGGCTGAACACCCTCTCCGGCGGTGAGCAGAAGCGCCTGGTGCTGGAGGCGCTGCTGCGCGGCCCCGAGGAGGTGCTGCTGCTGGACGAGCCGGACAACTACCTGGACGTGCCGGGCAAGCGCTGGCTGGAGGAGGCCATCAAGGCCACCCCGAAGACCGTCCTCTTCATCTCGCACGACCGCGAGCTGCTCTCCCGCTCGGCCGACAAGATCATCAGCGTCGAGACCGGCTTCGGTGGCGGCGGCAGCTCGGTCTGGGTGCACGGCGGGGGCTTCGACTCGTTCCACGAGGCCCGCAAGGAGCGCTTCGAGCGCTTCGAGGAGCTGGGCCGGCGCTGGGACGAGGAGCACGCCAAGCTGAAGAAGCTGGTGGTGAACCTCCGTCAGGCCGCCTCCGTCAGCCATGCGCTGGCCACCCGGTACGCGGCGGCGCAGACCCGGCTGAAGAAGTTCGAGGAGGCGGGCCGGCCGGAGGAGCCGCCGCGCGAGCAGAACATCACCATGCGGCTCAAGGGCGGCCGCACCGGTGTGCGTTCGCTCACCATCGAGCAGCTGGAGCTCACCGGTCTGATGAAGCCCTTCGACCTGGAGGTCTTCTACGGCGAGCGGGTCGGCGTGCTGGGCTCCAACGGCTCCGGCAAGTCGCACTTCCTGCGCCTGCTGGCCGGCGACGAGACGGTGAAGCACTCCGGCTCGTTCAAGCTCGGCGCCCGGGTGGTGCCGGGGCACTTCCGGCAGACCCACGCCCATCCGGAGCTGCTCGGACGGACCGTCAGGTCGATCATCGAGGAGGAGCACGCGCTCAGCCGCGGCGCCGCGATGGGGGCGCTGCGCCGGTACGAGCTGGACCGCCAGGAGGAGCAGAAGTTCGAGTCGCTCTCCGGTGGCCAGCAGGCCCGGTTGATGATCCTGAAGCTGGAGCTGGACGGCGTCACCGCGCTGCTGCTGGACGAGCCGACGGACAACCTGGACCTGGAGAGCGCCGAGGCGCTCCAGCAGGGCCTGGAGGCCTTCGAGGGCACCGTGCTGTGCGTGACCCACGACCGCTGGTTCGCCAAGACCTTCGACCGCTTCCTGGTCTTCGGCTCCGACGGCCGGGTCTACGAGTCCAAGGAGCCGGTCTGGGACGAGACCCGCGTGCAGCGGGACCGCTAGGCCGAGCGTTTTTGACCCGTACGGACCCTGCCGGTAGGCTGGGCCCTTGTTGTGCGTATTGGCTCGCTCCATCTCACGTGAGAGGTCGGTACGCCGGAGACACCAAGGCCGATGACCAGCGGCTTCCCCTTGAATTGCGTCCAAGTGGAACCGGGCTGATCCCCCGCCCAGGTGCTCCTGTCAGGACTCACTCACTGAAAAGCAGAGGCTACGACCGTGCGTACGTACAGCCCCAAGCCCGGCGACGTCCAGCGTCAGTGGCACGTCATCGACGCGCAAGACGTTGTGCTCGGCCGCCTGGCCTCCCAGGCCGCCAACCTCCTCCGGGGCAAGCACAAGGCGATCTACGCGCCGCACGTTGACACGGGTGACTTCGTCATCATCATCAACGCGGACAAGGTGCACCTGTCGGGTAACAAGAAGACCCAGAAGATGGCGTACCGCCACAGCGGTTTCCCGGGCGGTCTCCGCGCGGTCCGCTACGACGACCTCCTGGCGAACAACCCGGAGAAGGCCGTCGAGAAGGCCATCAAGGGCATGATCCCCAAGAACAGCCTGGGCCGTCAGATGCTCTCGAAGCTGAAGGTCTACTCGGGCGACCAGCACCCGCACGCTGCCCAGCAGCCGGTGCCGTTCGAGATCACCCAGGTCGCGCAGTAATTCCGGCCACCAAGCCCCCATCACTGAAAAGCTGAGGAACATCGTGGCCGAGACTGCCATCGAGAGCACCCTTGAGGTCGACTTCGACGAGAACGTCGAGGGCGACTACACCTCGGAGGAGACCTACACCTCCGAGTCCCTGGCCGGCCGCTTCGGCGAGGCCATCCCCGGCGCCGGCCTCGGCCGTCGCAAGGAGGCCATTGCCCGCGTCCGGATCGTCCCGGGCACCGGCAAGTGGAAGATCAACGGTCGCACCCTGGAGAACTACTTCCCCAACAAGGTGCACCAGCAGACCGTGAACGAGCCCTTCAAGCTCCTCGAGCTCGATGGCCGTTACGACGTCGTCGCCCGCATCGCGGGTGGCGGTGTCTCGGGTCAGGCCTACGCGCTGCGCCTCGGCGTGGCCCGCGCCCTGAACGAGGCCGACGTGGACAACAACCGCGGCGCCCTCAAGAAGGCCGGCTTCCTGACCCGTGACGCCCGCGCCGTCGAGCGCAAGAAGGCCGGTCTCAAGAAGGCCCGCAAGGCGCCGCAGTACAGCAAGCGCTAAGCATCCCCGCCGGGGGGCGTACCGTTTCGATGGTCCGCACCCCCGGGGTGTGCTTGTACGCCCCGGAGCACCCCGTGTGCTCCGGGGCGTCGTGCTTTCCGCGTTCGAGCGCCTGTGCGGGGGCTGGTGAACGCGAGAGATTCTGCCTGTCAGAATTCCGGTGCAACGGTGACGAAGGACGGAAAACGTGGGACGACTCTTCGGTACGGACGGCGTGCGCGGTGTGGCCAACGAGGGCCTGACCGCCGAACTGGCACTCGGCCTCTCGGTGGCGGCCGCGCACGTGCTCGGTGATGCGGGGGCCTTCGCCGGCCACCGCCCGGTGGCGGTCGTGGGCCGCGACCCGAGGGCGTCCGGGGAGTTCCTGGAGGCGGCGGTGATCGCCGGGCTGGCCAGCGCCGGCGTGGACGTGCTGCGGGTCGGCGTGCTGCCGACCCCCGCCGTGGCGTACCTCACCGGTGCGCTCGGGGCCGACTTCGGCGTGATGCTGTCGGCCAGCCACAACGCGATGCCCGACAACGGCATCAAGTTCCTCGCCCGCGGCGGCCACAAGCTGGACGACGCCATCGAGGACGCCATCGAGGCGCACTACCACCGCTACGGGGTCGGCACGGACGAGAACTGGAAGCGCCCGACCGGCGCGGCCGTCGGCCGGGTCCGCCAGTACACCGAGGGCTTCGACCGGTACGTGGCCCACCTGGTCGCCGTGCTGCCCAACCGCCTGGACGGCGTGAGGGTGGTCATCGACGGCGCCCACGGCGCCGCCGCCCGGGTCGCCCCCGAGGCCTTCGCCCGGGCCGGTGCCGAGGTGGTCTACACGCTCGGCGCCGAGCCGGACGGGCTCAACATCAACGACGGCGTCGGCTCCACCCACCTGGACAAGCTGCGGGTGGCGATGAAGGAGCACAGGGCCGACCTGGGCATCGCCCTGGACGGCGACGCCGACCGCTGCCTGGCCGCCGACGCGGACGGCAACGAGGTGGACGGCGACCAGATCATCGCGATCCTCGCCGTGGCCATGAAGGAGGCCGGCACCCTGCGCCGCAACACCGCGGTGGCCACCGTGATGTCCAACCTGGGCTTCAAGCTGGCGATGGAGCGCGAGGGCGTCGAGCTGGTGCAGACCGCCGTCGGCGACCGCTACGTGCTGGAGGAGATGAAGAAGCACGGCTTCGCGCTGGGCGGCGAGCAGTCCGGCCACGTGATCCTGCTGGACCACGCCACCACCGGCGACGGCACCCTCACCGGCCTGATGCTCGGTGCCCGGGTGGCCGCCACCAAGCAGCCGCTGGCCGACCTGGCCGCCGTGATGACCCGCCTGCCGCAGGTGCTGATCAACGTCAAGGGCGTGGACAAGAGCCGGGTGTCGACCAGCGCCGAGCTGATCGCCGCCGTCGCGGCCGCCGAGGCCGAGCTGGGCGCCACCGGGCGGGTGCTGCTGCGCCCCTCGGGCACCGAGCCGCTGGTGCGGGTGATGGTGGAGGCGGCCGACGAGGTGCAGTCCAAGGCCGTCGCGGAGCGGCTGGCCGAGGCCGTGCGGACGCACCTGGGCTGAGTGCCCGGAGCTGAGCAGTACTCAGGCCCCCACCTCTGGTGGGGGCCTGAGGGCGTTTCAGGGGCCGGCGCGGCTCAGAGCTTGCGGAGCAGGGCGCGGCGGACCTTGTGGTCGGCGCCCTTCTGGAGGACCAGGGTGGCCCGGCCGCGGGTGGGGAGGACGTTCTCCAGCAGGTTGGGCTTGTTGATGGTGCGCCAGACCTGGCGGCCGTACTCCATCGCCTCCTCCTCCGGGACCTCGGTGAAGCGGCGGAAGTAGGAGTTCGGGTCCTGGAAGGCGGTGTCCCGGAGCTTCTTGAAGCGGGACAGGTACCAGCGCTCGATGTCGTCGGTGCGGGCGTCCACGTAGATGGAGAAGTCGAAGTAGTCGGCCACCGCGAGGCGGGTGCGGCCGTCGGTGCCGGGCAGGGCCGGCTGGAGCACGTTGAGGCCCTCGACGATCAGGATGTCGGGGCGCTCCACGGTGAGGCGCTCGTCCGGCACGATGTCGTAGACCAGGTGCGAGTAGACCGGGGCGGTGACCCGGTCCTTGCCGGCCTTCACGTCCGCCACGAAGCGCATCAGGGCCCGGCGGTCGTAGGACTCGGGGAAGCCCTTGCGGGCCATCAGGCCCCGGCGGCGGAGCTCCTCGTTGGGGAGCAGGAAGCCGTCGGTGGTGACCAGCTCGACCCGGGGGTGTTCGGGCCAGCGGGCCAGCAGGGCCTGGAGGAGGCGGGCGGTGGTGGACTTCCCGACCGCGACCGAGCCGGCCACGCCGATCACGAACGGGGTGCGGGTGCGCTCGGTGTCCGGGGTGTCCAGGAAGGTACCGACGGCGCCGCGCAGCTCGTGGGTGGCGTGGATGTAGAGGTTCAGCAACCGGGACAGCGGCAGGTAGACGTCCCGGACCTCGTCCAGGTCGAGTGCGGTGCCCAGGCCTCGGAGCTGCTCGACCTCTTCGGCCGTCAGCGGCAGCGGGGTGCGCTCGCGCAGGGCGCTCCACTCGGCCCGGTCCAGATCCACGTACGGGGAGGGGGTGGGCGTCGCGGGAGCGCCCCTCGTACAGAGTTCGGTCAGCACGTGCTCCATTGTGGGCCGTTCCGGGGCGGGCGGGTGCTGTGGTGTCGGTCACGAGCGGCGGAGGGCCGGTCACGGGGGGCACGCATATGCTGACCTTATGTGCGGAATTGTGGCTTATGTGGGCTCTCAGGGAGCCATGGACGTGGTCGTCGAGGGCCTACGGCGACTGGAGTACCGCGGTTACGACTCGGCCGGTGTGGCGGTTCAGACACCTCGACCTGACGGACGGTGGGCCCTCGCCACCGAGAAACGGGCCGGAAAGCTGGTCAATCTGGAGAAGGCGCTCGCCGAGCGACCGCTCCCCGCCGGGACGGTCGGCATCGGTCACACCCGGTGGGCGACGCACGGCGGTCCGACGGACCTGAACGCGCATCCGCACCTGGACGACCACGGGCGGGTGGCGGTGGTGCACAACGGGATCATCGAGAACTTCGCCGAGCTGCGGGAGGAGTTGGCGGGGCGGGGGCACACCCTCAGGTCGGAGACGGACACCGAGGTGGTGGCGCATCTGTTGGGGGAGGTGTTCGCGGGGGACCTGGCGGAGGCGATGCGGGTGGTGTGCCGGCGGTTGGAGGGTGCGTTCACGCTGGTGGCGGTGCACGCGGACCAGCCGGGTGTGGTGGTGGGGGCGCGGCGGAACTCTCCGCTCGTCGTCGGCAGGGGTGCGGGGGAGAACTTCCTGGCCTCGGACGTGGCGGCGTTCATCGCGTTCACGCGGGAGGCGGTGGAGCTGGGGCAGGACCAGGTGGTGGAGCTGCGCTCTGACGGGGTGTCGGTGACGGACTTCGACGGCGCGCCGGCGGTGGTGCGGGAGTACCACGTGGACTGGGACGCCTCGGCGGCGGAGAAGGGGGGCTACGACTACTTCATGCTGAAGGAGATCGCCGAGCAGCCCAAGGCGGTGGCGGACACCCTGCTCGGGCGGATCGGCGCCCACGGGCAGCTGACGCTCGATGAGCTGCGTTTGGACGACGCGGACTTGCGGGCGGTGGAGAAGGTGGTGATCGTCGCCTGCGGGACGGCCTTCCACGCGGGGGCGATCGCCAAGTACGCGATCGAGCACTGGACGCGGGTGCCGTGCGAGGTGGAGGTCGCGAGCGAGTTCCGCTACCGGGACCCGATCCTGGACGAGCGGACGCTGGTGATCGCGATCTCCCAGTCCGGGGAGACGATGGACACCCTGATGGCGCTGCGGCACGCGCGCGAGCAGGGCGCGAAGGTGCTGGCGATCTGCAACACCAACGGCTCCACCATCCCGCGGGAATCGGACGCGGTGCTCTACACCCACGCCGGGCCGGAGGTCGCGGTCGCCTCGACCAAGGCCTTCCTCACCCAGCTGGTCGCCTGCTACCTGGTGGCGCTGTACCTCGGGCAGGTGCGCGGCACCAAGTGGGGGGACGAGATCCTCGCGGTCATCGAGGAGCTGCGGGACGCGCCGAAGCAGGTCGAGCAGGTACTGCGGACCATGGAGCCGGTGCGCGAGCTGGCCCGTTCGCTGGCGGACGCCCGGGCGGTGCTGTTCCTGGGGCGGCACGTGGGCTATCCGGTGGCGCTGGAGGGCGCGTTGAAGCTCAAGGAGCTGGCCTACATGCACGCCGAGGGCTTCGCGGCCGGCGAGCTCAAGCACGGCCCGATCGCCCTGATCGAGGAGGGCCTGCCGGTGGTCGTGGTGGCACCGTCCCCGCGCGGGCGCTCGGTGCTGCACGACAAGGTGGTCTCCAACATCCAGGAGATCCGCGCCCGCGGCGCCCGCACCATCGTGATCGCCGAGGAGGGCGACGAGGCCGTGGCCCCGTACGCGGACCACCTGATCCGCATCCCCGCCACCCCGGTCCTGCTCCAGCCGCTGGTGGCCACCGTCCCGCTCCAGGTCTTCGCCTGCGAGCTGGCCACGGCCAAGGGCCACGAGGTCGACCAGCCCCGCAACCTCGCCAAGTCCGTCACCGTCGAGTAGCCCTGACCCGGTGTCACCCCGTCGGCCCGCTCCGGCGGGGTGACACCCTTGGACGGGTCGAGAGGAGCAGAGGGTGATCGTCGGGGTCGGGATCGACGTGGCGGAGATCGCGCGGTTCGGGGCGGCGTTGGAGCGGACGCCCGGGATGGCGGAGCGGCTGTTCACGGAGGGGGAGCTGGTGCTGCCGAGCGGGGCGCGGCGGGGGGTGGCCTCGCTGGCGGCGCGGTTCGCGGCGAAGGAGGCGCTGGCCAAGGCGCTGGGGGCGCCGGGCGGGCTGCGGTGGACGGACGCCGAGGTGTCGACGGAGGCCTCGGGGCGGCCGGTGCTGACGGTGCGCGGGACGGTGGCGGCGCGGGCGGCGGAGCTCGGGGTGCGGTCGTGGCACGTGTCGCTGAGCCACGACGCGGGCGTAGCGTCGGCGGTGGTCATCGCCGAGGGGTAGCAGGAGGACGCATGCGCAGCGCTCACACGGTCGGTCAGGTCCGGGCGGCGGAGGCGGAGCTGATGGCCCGTCTGCCGGAGGGGACGCTGATGCAGCGGGCCGCGTACGGCCTGGCGGCGGTCTGCGCCCGGCTGCTGGGGCGGGTGTACGGGGCGCGGGTGCTGGTGCTCGCGGGCAGCGGGGACAACGGCGGGGACGCGCTGTACGCGGGGGCGCTGCTGGCCCGGCGCGGCGCCTCGGTGCGGGCACTGCTGCTCAGCCCCGAGCGGGTGCACGCCGGCGGACTGGCGGCGTTGCGGGCGGCCGGCGGCGTGGTGACGGCGGATCAGGGGGAGTACGCCGGGGCGGACCTGGTGCTGGACGGGATCGTCGGCATCGGCGGCCGGGGCGGGCTGCGCCCCGAGGCCTCCTGGGCGGCGACCGCCGAGCGGCGCGGGACGCTGGTCGCGGTGGACGTGCCGAGCGGGGTGGACGCGGACACCGGGGAGGTGCCGGGGGCGGCGCTGCGGGCGGACGTGACGGTCTGCTTCGGCACGTACAAGCCGGGCCTGCTGATCGACCCGGGCGCCTCGTACGCCGGGGTGGTGCACCTGGTGGAGATCGGCCTGGACCTGCCGCAGGCGCGGGTGACGGCGCTTCAGGAGGCGGACGTGGCGGCGCTGCTGCCGGTGCCCGGGACGGAGAGCGACAAGTACCGGCGGGGCGTGGTCGGGGTGGCCGCCGGTTCGGAGCAGTACCCCGGGGCCGCGGTGCTGGCGGTGGCGGGGGCGCTGCGCGGCGGGGCCGGTGCGGTGCGGTACGCCGGCTCGGCGGCGGCCGAGGTGGTGCGGCGCTTCCCGGAGGTGCTGGTGTCCGAGGGGACGCTGGCCGCGGCCGGGCGGGTGCAGGCCTGGGTGGTCGGGCCCGGCGGCGGCGCGGGGGCGGGGGAGCGGCTGGACCAGGCCCTGGCGGGCACCGTGCCGGTGGTGGTCGACGCGGACGGCCTCACCGAGCTGGCCCGGCGCGGCCCGCAGGACGGCCCGCCGCTGGTGCTCACCCCGCACACCGGGGAGGCGGCCCGGCTGCTGGCGGCGGGCGGGGAGCCGCCCGCAGCCGCGGACCTGGCGGCCACCCGGCTGCGCACCGCCCGGCGGCTGGCGGAGCGGTACGGCGCGGTGGTCCTGCTGAAGGGCTCGACGACGGTGGTCGCCACCCCGGACGGCCGAGCCCGGGTCAACCCCACCGGCACCTCCTGGCTCGCCACGGCGGGCAGCGGCGACGTGCTGGCCGGCCTGCTCGGCTCCCTCATGGCGGCCGGCCTGAGCCCCTTCGACGCGGCCTCGGTCGCGGCGTACCGGCACGGGTTGGCGGGCAGGAGGGCGGCTGCACAAGGCACACCGATCACAGCGACAGAGGTAGCCGGGGAATTGGTGATCCGTCCGGGGGCGCGAGGCTCTGCTGATGTGCGGCTCCGCCGCGGGGCGCGATTCGGAGGTACAGACCTCTAGATCGGGGCGCACGAGCCAGTTGCACGCGGAACCGAACGTTCCACCCGCCGCGTCGCAGAGGCGTATGCACAGGGGGGCCGGAGCCGTCTGGGAGACTGGTACGCGATGACGACTGCGAACACGACCGGGACGGCCCTGCTCACCGACGGGGTCCGCGCCGAGGCGACCATCGACCTGGCCGCCCTGCGCGGGAACCTCGACGCCCTGCGCGCCCGTACCAACGGCCCCGAGCTGATGGCCGTGGTCAAGGCGGACGCCTACGGCCACGGTGCGGTGCGCTGCGCCCGCGAGGCGGTCGCGGCCGGCACCCGCTGGCTGGGCACCGCCACCCCGGAGGAGGCGCTGGCGCTGCGCGCGGCCGGGATCTCGGCGGCCGAGGCCCGCATCCTCTGCTGGCTGTGGATCCCGGGCGGCCCGTGGGCAGAGGCGCTCCGGGCCGACATCGACATCTCGGTGAGCGGCCAGTGGGCGCTGGACGAGCTGCTGGCCGCCGTCCGCGAGACCGGCGTCCAGGCCCGGGTGCACCTGAAGGCCGACACGGGCCTGGGCCGCAACGGCTGCCAGCCGCACGACTGGCCGGACCTGGTGGCCGCCGCCCGCCGCGCCGAGGCCGAGGGGATGCTGAACGTCGTCGGGATCTGGTCGCACTTCGCGGCGGCCGACGAGCCCGGCCACCCCTCGATCCGGCTCCAGCAGGACGCCTTCGCCCTGGCGCTGGCGCACGCCGAGCGGGCCGGGCTGCGCCCGGAGGTGCGGCACCTGGCCAACTCCCCGGCCACCCTGCTGCTGCCCGCGTCGCACTACGACCTGGTCCGGCCGGGCCTGGCGATGTACGGGCTCTCCCCGGTGCCCGAGGTCGGCGCCCCGGCGGACTTCGGGCTGCGGCCGGTGATGGCGCTGACCGCGCGCCTGGCCCTGGTGAAGGAGGTGCCGGGCGGACACGGCGTCAGCTACGGCCACCACTACACCACTCCGGGCCCGTCCACCCTGGGCCTGGTGCCGGTCGGCTACGCGGACGGCGTCCCCCGGCACGCCAGCGGCACCGGCCCGGTGCAGGTCGGCGGCAAGTGGTACACGGTGGCCGGCCGGGTGGCGATGGACCAGTTCGTGATCGACCTCGGCGGCGACCACGCCCGGGTCGGCGACGAGGTGCTGCTGTTCGGCAACGGCGAGCACGGCGAGCCGACCGCCGAGGACTGGGGCCGGGCCTGCGGCACCCTCTCGTACGAGATCATCACCCGGATCGGCGCCCGGGTCCCGCGCCGCTACCTGGGGGCGTCGGAGTGACCGAGGCCAAGGGGGTCGGCCGGACGGCGGGACTGATCGGCATCTCGGTCGGCCTGCTGGCCGCCGGTGCGGCCGCCGGCGTCGCGGTCGAGCGGCTCACGGTCGGCCGGGCCACCCGGCGCCGGGCCCGCGAGGAGCTGGACGCCGCCGCCCCGTACGGCTCGCTGCGCGGGCGGTCGGTGCCGGTGACGGCGTCCGACGGCACCGTCCTGCACGTCGAGGTGGACGGCGACGAGAGCGCCCCGCTGACCGTGGTGTTCAGCCACGGCTACTGCCTGAGCCAGGACAGCTGGCACTTCCAGCGGGCCGCGCTGCGCGACTCGGCCCGGCTGGTCCTCTGGGACCAGCGCAGCCACGGCCGCTCCGAGCGCTCCCGCACCTACCTGGCCGGCGAGCCCGCGAGCATCGACCAGCTGGGTGAGGACCTGAAGGCGGTGCTGGACGCCGTCGTGCCCGAGGGCCCGGTGGTGCTGGTCGGGCACTCGATGGGCGGCATGACGGTGATGGCGCTGGCCGACCGGCACCCGGAACTGTTCGGCCCCCGGGTGGTGGGCGTCGCCCTGGTCGGCACGCTCGCCAGCGGCTGGGACGAGGTGACCCTCGGACTGCCCGCCTTCGGCTCCAAGCTGGTCAAGCGGATGGCGCCCGGCGTGGTGAAGCTGCTGGGCCGTCAGGCCGCGCTGGTGGAGGCCACCCGGCGGGCCGGCTCGGACCTGACCGCGGTGTTCTACCGGCGGTACTCCTTCGGCACCAAGGACGTGGACCCGGGCGTGGTCCGGTTCGCCGAACAGCTGCTGGAGGCCACCCACTTCGACGTGGTCGCCGAGTTCTACCCGGCCTTCAGCGGCATGGACAAGGTGGCCGCGCTGCGGGCGATGGCCGCACTGCCCGTCCTGGTGCTGGCCGGGACGAAGGACCTGCTCACCCCGCCCGAGTACAGCGAGGCCATCGCGGCCGAACTGCCCGGCTGCGAGCTGGTCCTGGTGCCGGAGGCCGGGCACCTGGTGATGCTGGAGCGGCCCGACCTGGTGAACCGTCAGCTGGCGGACCTGCTGGCCGCCGTAGGAGAGAAGGAGTGACCTCGGTGATCACGGTGGACACGCCGGAGCGGATGAACCGCCTCGGCAAGGCGCTGGCCGGACTGCTGCGCCCCGGCGACCTGGTGATGCTCTCGGGCGAGCTCGGTGCGGGCAAGACCACCCTCACCCGCGGCCTGGGCGAGGGCCTCGACGTGCGCGGCGCGGTCACCTCGCCGACCTTCGTGATCGCCCGGGTGCACCCGCCGCTGGGCACCGGCCCGGCCCTGGTGCACGTGGACGCGTACCGGCTCGGCGGCGGCCTGGACGAGATGGAGGACCTCGACCTCGACGTCTCGCTGCCCGAGTCGGTGGTGGTGGTCGAGTGGGGTGAGGGCAAGGTCGAGCAGTTGACGGACGACCGGCTGGAGGTCCGGATCGAACGGGCGATCGGCGCGGACGCGGTGGACGACTCCGACCCGCGGCAGGTCCGGCTCACCGGGATCGGCGAGCGCTGGGCCGGGGTCGACCTGACGGCGCTGGCCGACGTCTGACGCCTCGTGTTTGCCGACGGGCTGTCGGCAAGCGGTTGTGGGCGGGTGCGCCGGTGTGGTGGGATGACCCTGGCAGTTAGGTGTGCCTAACCAGGGAGACACATCATGACGAGCACCACGCCCACCGCTCCCCAGTCGCCCAGCCCGATGCGGGCCCTGCTCGCCGCCTGCGCGGCCGCGAGGGCGGTCTCCACACCGCCCCCGCCGCAGCCGGTCGAGCGCTGATCCTGAGGCCCGTCAGGGGATGACGACGACCTTCGTCCCGTTCGGGGCGAAGTCCCACAGGCTCTGGCCGTCCGTCCGGCTCGAACGGATGCCGCCGGTCTTGGTCTTCGGATCGGCCGACGGCGCCGCGGCGGCGGCGTCCATGGCCGCGCTGAAGCCGAACACCACGCCGTTCTGCTGGGCGAAGCGCACCACGTGCTCGATCTGGGCGCCGTCGGTGCCGGTGCCGGCCGGGGTCCGGCTGTAGACCGAGTAACTGCCCGGAGCCGGTTCGGCCGTGCCGGGAGTGACGGTGAAGGCCGTCTGCACGGGGGTCGGCTTCTTCGGGTCGACCAGCCAGACCCAGTGGGTGCCGGCCGAGTAGACGACCCGGCGGCCGGTGCCCGAACTCGCGGGCAGGGCCGGGGCCGTGACGGTCGGTGAGGCGGACGGGCTCGGTGCGGCCGAACTCACCGGAGCGGACGGCTTCGCCACCGGCGTCCGGGAGGCCGCCCCGTTCGCCTGGAACGCCAGCAGCCCGACGGCCGCCAACGCCGCCACGGTCAGACCGGCTACCACCACTCCAGGACGCGACACGTCGGCTCCCGCCAGGCTCGAGGTTTTCTGACTCGGCCATCGTGCCAGTTCCTGCGGAGCGCCACGGTCAGCACCACGCAGTGGACCCGGGGCGCGAGGAACTGCGCGAGGCGGGAGGCGCTGACCTGATCGCCGGGTACGGGGGCTCAGTTGCACGTGGCTGTCCGCGCCCGGCAGACGGGTCGGTGTCTTCCGATTCGCGCTCACGCGGCGGAGCCGCACATCAGCAGAGCCTCGCGCCCCCGGGGTGGCCACCGAGCCGCTTCGCGCCCACGCGGCGGAGCCCCGCGCCCCTGAAGAGCCGATGGCCGGGTGCCTGCGGAAGAGGCCGTAATCTTGGGGGCGTGCTGCTGCTTGCCTTCGACACCGCGACCCCTGCCGTCACCGCCGCCGTCCACGACGGGGAGCGGATCCTCGCCGAGGCCCATCAGGTGGACGCCCGACGGCACGGGGAGCTGCTGCTGCCGTCGATCGACCGGGTGCTGCGCGACGCCGGGGTGGACAAGCACGCGCTGACCGCCATCGCCGTCGGCGTCGGCCCCGGCCCGTACACCGGCCTGCGGGTCGGCCTGGTCACCGCCGCGACGCTCGGCCACGCGCTGGGCCTGCCGGTCCACGGCGTCTGCACGCTCGACGCGATCGCGCACCAGGCCGAGAACGACGGCGCCCCGTTCACGGTGGCGACCGACGCCCGCCGCAAGGAGGTCTACTGGGCCTCGTACGACGGCGACAAGCGCCGCACCGAGGGCCCGGACGTCAGCCGCCCGGCGGATCTGACGCCGCACCAGGTGTCGTTCGGCGCCGGTGCGCTGCTGTACCCCAAGACCTTCCCGGCCGCCGCCGCGCCCGAGCACGTCTCGGCGGGTGCGCTGGCCGACTTCGCCGTCAAGGAGCTGGCGGCCGGCCGCGAGCTGCTGCCGAACGTGCCGCTGTACCTGCGCCGCCCGGACGCCCAGGTCCCCGCGGGCTACAAGGCGGTGCTCCCGGCATGAGCGTGCGGCTGCGGCCGATGCGCTGGTGGGACATCGAGCCGGTGATCGCGCTGGAGCAGGAGCTCTTCCCGGAGGACGCCTGGTCGCGCGGCATGTTCTGGTCCGAGCTGGCCGACACCGGTCCGGAGGGCACCCGGCACTACACGGTGGCGGAGCTCGACGGCGCGCTGGTGGGCTACGCCGGGCTGATGGCGATCGGCGTCGAGGGCGACGTGCAGACCATCGCGGTGGCCCCGGGCCACCAGGGGGCCGGGCTGGGCGCCCGGCTGCTCACCGACCTGATCGACGAGTCGGCCCGCCGGGGCTGTACCGAGCTGCTGCTGGAGGTGCGGGTGGACAACCTCGGCGCCCAGCGGCTGTACGAGCGGCACGGCTTCGAACCCGTCGGCATCCGGCGCGGCTACTACCAGCCCGCCAACGTGGACGCGCTGGTGATGCGCCTCGACGACCCGGGTCTGGACGACCCGCGCCTCGACAACCCGAAAGAGCGGCAGCATGGCTGACGAACCGTTGGTCCTCGGCATCGAGACCTCCTGCGACGAGACCGGCGTCGGCATCGTCCGGGGCACCACCCTGCTGGCCGACGCGGTCGCCTCCAGCGTCAACGACCACGCCCGCTTCGGCGGCGTGGTGCCGGAGATCGCCAGCCGGGCACACCTGGAGGCGATGGTCCCGACCATCCAGCGCGCGCTGGACACCGCCGGGATCAAGGGCACCGACCTGGACGGCATCGCCGTCACCGCCGGGCCCGGCCTGGCCGGTGCGCTGCTGGTCGGCGTCTCCGCGGCGAAGGCCTTCGCCTGGGCGCTGGACAAGCCGCTGTACGGGGTGAACCACCTGGCCTCGCACATCTGCGTGGACCAGCTGGAGCACGGCCGGCTGCCGCAGCCCACCATGGCGCTGCTGGTCTCCGGCGGGCACTCCTCGCTGCTGCTCAGCGAGGACATCACCACCGACGTCCGCCCGCTCGGCGCGACCATCGACGACGCGGCCGGCGAGGCCTTCGACAAGGTGGCCCGGGTGCTCGGCCTGGGCTTCCCCGGCGGCCCGGTGGTGGACCGGATGGCCCGCGAGGGCGACCCGAAGGCGATCAACTTCCCGCGCGGGCTGAGCGGTCCGAAGGACCCGGAGTTCGACTTCTCGTTCTCCGGCCTGAAGACCGCGGTGGCCCGCTGGGTGGAGGCCAAGCGCCGGGCCGGCGAGGAGGTGCCGGTGGCCGACGTGGCCGCGTCCTTCCAGGAGGCGGTCACCGACGTGCTGACCCGCAAGGCCGTCAAGGCCTGCAAGGCCCAGGGCGTCGACCACCTGATGATCGGCGGCGGCGTGGCGGCCAACTCGCGGCTGCGCGAGATGGCCCAGCAGCGCTGCGACAAGGCCGGCATCGTGCTCCGGGTGCCCCGCCCGGGCCTGTGCACCGACAACGGCGCGATGGTCGCGGCGCTCGGCGCCGAGATGGTCTGGCGCAACCGTGCCCCCTCGGCCCTCGAACTCTCCGCGGACTCCTCGCTGCCCGTGACCGAGGTCTCCGTCCCGCACACCGATCTGCACGCGGCGGCGCACGAAGCGCTGCGCTGACCCCGGTAGTGTTCCTGGGAGTTCGCTGGGAGCGCACGACGACGGGGAGCACGGTGAAGAGGACGTACGGGGTGGCGGCGCTGACCCTGCTGCTGGTGGCCGGCTGCGGGAGCGGGACGACGGCGCCGTCCAGCCCCGCGCCGCCCGCTCCCAGCAGTGCCCGGCCGCAGGTGAAGGAGAGTCAGCCGGCGGTGGGCGGCAGCCCGGTGGCCTCCGCGGACGCCTGGGCCAAGTGGGGGATCAAGCCGCTGCCCGCCGCCCCGCCGGCCCCGGCCGACAAGCCGGTGAAGCTGACCGCGAGCGGCCCGGTGCCGGTCTTCTCCGAGGTGCCGACCAAGGACAAGGTCGTCTTCGTGACGATCGACGACGGGGCCGAGAAGGACCCGAAGTTCGTCGAGATGATCCGGGACCTCAAGGTGCCCGTCTCGATGTTCCTGACCAAGAACATCGTCAAGGACGACTACGGCTACTTCAAGCCGCTCCAGGAGCTGGGCAACCAGATCCACAACCACACCACGGACCACGCCCAGCTGAGCAAGGTCTCGCCGGAGAAGCAGAAGTCCGAGGTCTGCGACGCCCAGGCCGCGCTCACCCAGCAGTACGGCAAGGCCCCGCTGCTGTTCCGCCCGCCGTACGGGGACGGCGCGCACACCCCGCAGCTCAACGCCTCGGTGCAGCAGTGCGGGCCGCGCGCCATCGTGCTCTGGCGCGAGTCGATGCAGATCCACGACATGCAGTACCAGGCCGCCGACAAGAAACTGAAGCCCGGCGACATCGTGCTGGCGCACTTCCGCGGCCCGAAGGACCTCAAGGGCGAGACGATGACCGAGATGTTCGCCGAGATGCTGCGCCGGATCCAGGAGCAGGGCTTCGCGGTGGCCCGGCTGGAGGACTACATTGCGGCGCCGGCGGGCTGACCGAGCATCATGAGCGGGCCGTGGTCGGTCCGGGCGAGGATGACCGTCAGCTCGTTCGGACCGCTGGGCCTGAGCTGCTTGCGGAGCTCCTCGGGCGTGACGGAGACGCCGCGCTTCTTGATGACCACGGTGCCGACCCGGCGCTCCTTCAGCAGGGCCTTGAGCTTCTTGACGTTGTAGGGCAGCACGTCGGTGAGCTCGTAGGCGTGGGCGTAGGGGGTGCTGACCAGCCGGTCGGAGGTGACGTACGCGATCCTGGGGTCGATCAGCCGGCCCCCGACCTGCTCGGCGACCTCGGCCACCTGGTGGGCGCGGATCACCGCGCCGTCCGGCTCGTAGAGGTAGCGGCCGACCGGACCCGCCTCCGGGTCCGGGAGGTGACCGCCCGTCAGCGAGTGCGGGCCGGGGAGGAGGGTGGCCCGGTGCGGGGCGGTGGCGCCGGTGCCGAACCAGAGGACGGCCTCCTTGACCTCGCCGTGGTCCGAGACCCACTCCGCCTCGGCGCCCTCCGGCACCAGCTCGTGCGGGATGCCCGGGGCCACCTTGAGCGCCCCGTACGGGGTGCGGCGGGCCGCCTCGACCGCCCAGGACAGCGGCGGCGAGTACGCCTCCGGGTCGAACACCCGGCCCCGGGCGGTCCGGCGGGCCGGATCGGTGAAGACCGCGTCGTAGCCGGCGACGTCCACCTCGGTGACGTCGGCCTCGCGGACCTCGACGAGCTCGGTGAGGCCGAGGGCGGCGGCGTTGGCGGTGGCGACGGCGCAGGTCAGCGGGTCGCGGTCGACGGCGAGCACGTGCACCCCGGCCCGGGCGAGGGCGATCGCGTCGCCACCGATCCCGCAGCAGAGGTCCGCGAGGCGGCGCACGCCGAGGGCCGCGAAGCGGCCGGCGCGCCACTCGGCGACGCTGCGGCGGGTGGCCTGCTCGACTCCGTTGGGGGTGAAGTACATGGCGTCGGCGTCGGTGCCGAACTTCGCGCGGGCGCGCTGGCGCAGGTGCGCCTGACCGATCGCGGCGGTCACCAGCTCGGCCGGGTGCTCCTTGCGCAGCCGGGTGGCCAGCGCCAGCTCCTCGCCGGGCTTGAACTCCCGCAACTCGGCCAGCAGGGCCTGGCCCTGATCGGTCAACAGGGCCTTGAACGCGTCGATCTCCACGGGGCCATTCTCGCCGCTCCCGCAGGGTGGGCACGCCTGTGGCCCCGCAGGGGCCATCAGGGGCGCGAGGAACTGCGCGAAGCGGAAGGTGCGCGCCGGTGGCCGGGCGCGGGCGCTCACTTGCAGGTGGTTGTCCGTACCCGGCGATCAGGTCGGTGCCTTCCGTCTCGCGCAGTTCCCCGCGCCCCTGAGGGCCCCTGCGGGGCCCCGGGGCGCCGGGGCGCCACGCGCGGCGTTGGCACTCTGGTTGACTGAGTGCTAACCGCGGCCTATGGTCGTTCCTGGCACTCCCCACCGGGTGAGTGCTAACGCGATGGAGCGTGTCCGACCCCCGCGACGGCGGGCGCGTGCACATCGCCACCTACCTGTAGAACAACCCCGTAATCTCCGAAGGGGAGCTCGGACGTGACCGCCAGCAGCAAGGTTGCCATCAAGCCGCTCGAGGACCGCATCGTGGTCCAGCCGCTCGACGCCGAGACCACCACGGCCTCCGGCCTGGTTATCCCGGACACCGCCAAGGAGAAGCCCCAGGAGGGCGTCGTCCTGGCCGTCGGCCCGGGTCGCTTCGAGGATGGCCAGCGTCTTCCGCTCGATGTCGCGGTCGGCGACATCGTTCTGTACTCCAAGTACGGCGGCACCGAGGTGAAGTACCAGGGCGAGGAGTACCTCGTCCTCTCGGCCCGCGACGTTCTCGCCATCATCGAGAAGTAAGTCGTTCCAGCCCGCCCCGGTCACGTGTCGTCAGACAGCGGCCGGGGCGCGGTTGTTGGCTCCCGCAGTCAGTAGATCCCCAGAGGAAACGGAACCATGGCGAAGATCCTGCAGTTCGACGAGGACGCCCGCCGCTCGCTCGAGCGCGGTGTCAACAAGCTGGCCGACACGGTGAAGGTGACCATCGGCCCCAAGGGCCGCAACGTCGTCATCGACAAGAAGTTCGGCGCGCCGACCATCACCAACGACGGCGTCACCATCGCCCGTGAGGTCGAGCTGGACGACCCGTACGAGAACCTCGGCGCCCAGCTGGTCAAGGAGGTGGCCACCAAGACCAACGACGTCGCGGGTGACGGCACCACCACCGCCACCGTGCTGGCCCAGGCCCTGGTCAACGAGGGTCTGCGCAACGTCGCCGCCGGCGCCGGCCCGGCCGCCCTGAAGAAGGGCATCGACAAGGCCGTCGCCGCCGTCTCCGAGCACCTGCTCTCCATCGCCCGCGAGATCGAGGGCAAGGAGGACGTGGCCGCCGTCGCGTCCCTGTCCGCCCAGGACCAGCAGGTCGGCGACCTGATCGCCGAGGCGATCGACAAGGTCGGCAAGGACGGCGTCATCACCGTCGAGGAGTCGAACACCTTCGGCGTGGAGCTGGACTTCACCGAGGGCATGCAGTTCGACAAGGGCTACCTGTCGCCGTACTTCGTCACCGACGCGGAGCGTCAGGAGGCGGTCCTCGAGGACCCGTACATCCTGATCAACCAGGGCAAGATCTCCTCCATCCAGGAGCTGCTCCCGCTGCTGGAGAAGATCCTTCAGGGCGGTGCCTCCAAGCCGCTGCTGATCATCGCCGAGGACGTGGACGGCGAGGCGCTCTCCACCCTGGTCGTCAACAAGATCCGCGGCACCTTCAACGCCGTCGCGGTGAAGGCCCCCGGCTTCGGCGACCGCCGCAAGGCGATCCTCGGCGACCTGGCCACCCTGACCGGTGCCACCGTCATCTCCGAGGAGGTCGGCCTCAAGCTCGACCAGGCCGGTCTGGACGTGCTGGGCACCGCCCGCCGCGTCACCATCACCAAGGACGACACCACGGTCGTCGACGGCGCCGGTGACTCGGACGCCGTCGCGGGCCGCGTCGCCCAGATCAAGGCCGAGATCGCCAACACCGACTCGGACTGGGACCGCGAGAAGCTGCAGGAGCGCCTGGCCAAGCTGGCCGGCGGCGTCTGCGTGATCAAGGTCGGCGCTGCCACCGAGGTCGAGCTCAAGGAGCGCAAGCACCGTCTGGAGGACGCCATCTCCGCGACCCGCGCCGCGGTCGAGGAGGGCATCGTCGCCGGTGGTGGCGCCTCGCTGGTGCACGCCGCCAAGGTCCTGGAGGACGGCCTCGGCCTCTCCGGCGACGAGGCGACCGGTGTCGCCGTCGTCCGCAAGGCGCTCGCCGAGCCGCTGCGCTGGATCGCCCAGAACGCCGGCCTCGAGGGCTACGTCATCACCTCGAAGGTCGCCGAGCTGGAGGCCGGCCAGGGCTACAACGCCGCCACCGGCGAGTACGGCGACCTGGTGAAGGCCGGCGTCATCGACCCGGTCAAGGTCACCCGTTCCGCCCTGGAGAACGCCGCCTCCATCGCCTCGCTGCTCCTCACCACCGAGACCCTCGTGGTGGAGAAGCCGGCCGACGAGGAGCCGGCCGGCCACAGCCACGGCGGCCACGGCCACTCCCACTGACGCACCGTCAGCCCGACCGGAGGCCCGGTTCCCCTGCGGGGGAGCCGGGCCTCCGGCGTTCTTCCCGGGCCGCCCGGGCCGCCCGGAGGGCGGTCAGGGGCGCGGGGAACTGCGCGCGGGGGAACGGCAGCGCGTGCAACTGGCTCGCGTGCCCCGATCTCACGCCGGTCCGCCTTCCGGTTCGCGCAGTTCCTCGCGCCCCTGGGTCGCTGCCCTGCCGGGCCCACGTTGCGAGCTGCGCGGTTGGGTGTTTGCCCAAAGGATCGCTTATAACGGAGTCATGATCGAGGCCCGCCACCTGCGCGTCCTGCGCGCCGTCGCCCGCACCGGTTCGTTCTCCGCGGCCGCCAGGGAGCTCGGCTGCACGCAGCCGGCCGTCAGCCAGCAGATGAAGGCGCTGGAGAAGTCGGTGGACACCCCGTTGGTGGTGCGCTCCGGCAAGGGGATGCAGCTGAGCGAGGCCGGCCAGGTGCTGCTGAAGCACGCGAACGGGATCCTCTCGGGCCTGTCGGCCGCCGAGGAGGAGGTCGCCGCGATCGCCGGGCTGCGGGCCGGGCGGGTGCGGCTGGTGTCGTTCCCGACCGCGAGTTCCACCCTGGTGCCGCCCGCCGTCGCCCGTCTGCGGGGCGCCCGTCCGGGGGTGCGCGTGTCGTTGGTGGAGGCGGAGCCGCCGGAGTCGCTGGCGATGCTGCGCGGGGGCGAGTGCGAGGTGGCGCTGGCGTTCCGGTACCCGGACTCGCAGGGGGTGACCACGGTGCCGGCGCCGCACGTGACGGCGCGTCAGGCGCGGGCCGAGGCGACCCTGGAGGCGGCCGCCAGCCAGGCGGCGAGCGACTGGTCGGACCTGGTGGTGCGGCCGCTGCTGGACGACCCGCTGGTGGGCCTGCTCCCGGCCGGGCACCCGCTGGCGGACCGGGACGAGAGCAGGCCGGTGGAGCTGGTGGAGCTGGCGGGGGAGCAGTGGATCGCCGGCTGCCCGCAGTGCCGGGGGCACCTGGTGGGGCTCTGTGCGGACGCGGGCTTCGAGCCGCTGATCGACTTCGCCACCGACGACTACCCGGCGGTGGTCGGTCTGGTGGCGGCCGGGCTCGGGGTCGCGGTGCTGCCGGGGCTGGCGCTGGAGGCGGCCCGGCACGAGGGCGTCGCGGCGGTGCCGGTGCGGGCCGCCTCGGGAGCCCCGGCGGTGCGTCAGGTGGTCGCGCTGACGCTGCCGGACCTGGCCGGGGTGCCGGCCGTCGCGCTCATGCTGGACCAGCTGGCCGGGGCGGCCGCCGCGCGCTGAAGGCGTGGTGCCGTGGAGGACCCGGGCGGAAAAACGTTTCTGCGGTTACGGCGAAGGAGTGACGCGCCGTCAGCGCCTGATGGTGGCGGGCATGGTGAGCGGCACCTCGACCAGCCGGTTGCGCGAACGACCCATCAGTTCCTCGCGCTCGTCCTCGGTCAGGCCGCCCCAGACGCCGTAGGGCTCGCGGACCGCCATCGCGTGCGCCGCGCACTGGGCCCGTACCGGGCAGCGCATGCAGACCTCCTTGGCGCTGGCCTCGCGCGAGCTGCGGGCCGCTCCGCGCTCGCCCTCCGGGTGGAAGAAGAGCGAGCTGTCCACGCCGCGGCAGGCGGCGGAGAGCTGCCAGTCCCAGAGGTCCGCGTTCGGGCCGGGGAGGCGGGAGAAGTCGGCCATGGCACTTGTTCCCTTCATGGACTGCTGGCGAGGGTCTCGGTCCGTCCGGCGAGCTTGCTCTGAGCCGATATGGACACCTGGAAATATGACTTACGGCAACCACTGGGACAAGTCACTCACAGCGGTGCACAACAGTCAATGACCCCACAGAAGCTATAAAAACGGACAAATGGGGGCATGAGGTTTGGCGTGTGTCGGCGTGCCGATCGGGTGGCTCCGGGCGCGCGGAAGGTCGTTCGTCGGCGCCGGTGGTGCGCGGCAAGCGCGTGAGCAGCACGAAAGTGCGGCGTGTGCACCGCGATGCGGCTGATCGGTAACGGGTCGGCCACGTACAGTGGTGGAGATGGCCCTGAAGGCCGTAACTCATTCGAGTGACGGTCGTTGGAAGTGCGGAGGCGGTTAGCGGGCGCTGGGCGCCGGGAACGATCGCGGGAGACCGCGAGCGACCGGAGTCCCTCGCCATTCGGCCGTGTCGGAGAGATTCGTACCAGCCAGGAGGCTCAACGTGACGCGGATCAGCTGCGGAGGACGACGGTCATGACATCCGTACTCGTCTGCGACGATTCCCCGCTCGCCCGGGAGGCGCTTCGCCGCGCGGTGGCGACGGTGCCCGGGGTGGACCGGGTGACCACGGCGACGAACGGTGAGGAGGTCCTCCGCCGCTGGGTGGCCGACCGCTCCGATCTCGTCCTGATGGATGTCCGGATGCCCGGCCTGGGCGGGGTGGAGACGGTCCGCCGGCTGCTCTCGGCCGACCCGGGCGCGCGCATCATCATGCTCACCGTGGCCGAGGACCTGGACGGGGTCGCGCTCGCGGTCGCCGCCGGGGCCCGCGGCTACCTGCACAAGGACGCCTCGCGCGCCGAGCTGCGGGCCACCGTCACCCAGGCGCTGGCCGACCCGACCTGGCGGCTGGCCCCGCGCCGGCTGCGCAGCCCGGACATGGGCGCCGCACCGACCCTGACGGCCCGTGAGATCCAGGTCCTGGAGGGCATGAGCCACGGGCGGAGCAACGCGGAGATCGGCCGCGAGCTCTTCCTCTCCGAGGACACCGTGAAGACGCACGCCAGGCGCCTGTTCAAGAAGCTCGGCGCCTCGGACCGCGCGCACGCGGTGGCGCTCGGCTTCCGCTGGGGCCTGGTCCGCTGACCGGCCCGCACCGGTCACCGCTCGCTCAGACGTATGACGTCACGGTCCCGAGGCTGCACCATGGAGCAGTGGAGCACCTCGGGGACCAGCGGGCGGAGGCGGGGGCGGTGGGGGAGACGCATAACGTTCCGATGCACAACTCCGGAGGCGGTGCCGCGTTTTCCGTGCCGACCAGGCACCATGGACCGATGCGCGACGACGACGCTCCTCCGGCCGGTGGCCCACCCGGCGCCCCGGCCGAGGCACCGGCCGTCGCGGCGTCGGCGGTCGAGCTGGGCGAACTGGTCGCCGCGGCGGTCCGCGGCGAGGGCCCGGCCATCGAGGCCCTGCTGGCGTACGTCCACCCGCTGGCGCTCCGCTACTGCCGGGGCAGGCTGCTCCGGCTCCCCGGCGGGGCCCGGCACCACGTGGACGACGTGGCCCAGGAGGTCTGCGTCGCGGTGCTCTGCGCGCTCCCCCGGTACAAGGACGAGGGGCGTCCCTTCGAGGCCTTCGTCTACGGGATCGCCGCGCACAAGGTGGCCGACCTCCAGCGGGCCGCGATGCGCGGCCCCGGGTCGACGGTGATCCCGCCGGACGACCTGCCGGAGCTGCCGGACGACGCGCTGGGCCCCGAGGAGCGGGCGCTGCTCAGCAGCGACGCGGCCTGGGCCAAGGAGCTGCTCTCCAACCTGCCGGCCCGCCAGCGCGAGCTGGTGCTGCTGCGGGTCGCCGCCGGGCTCTCGGCGGAGGAGACCGGGGAGGTGCTCGGGATGTCGCCGGGCGCCGTCCGGGTGGCGCAGCACCGGGCGCTCAGCCGGCTGCGGGCGCTGGCCGAGCTGGCCGAGGAGAGCTCGTAGCGGCTGCCGGAAGGGATTCGGCCCGGACGGTGTTGTCAAGGGGGCGCGAGTTCGGCATACGGGATGCCAGTACCATGGGGTATCGGCGCCTGGGCAGGTCGCCAAAGTTTCGCGGGTGTGGGCGAGGTTCCCTCGGAGGTTCCTCCAAGACCTCGGGTGTGCTTGGCGGTCCTGAGCTAGTGCCGGTTCGAGAGCAGCGTGCTCCCCCGGACCCTCAGCGGGGAGCGCGGGATCAGACGACGGCCGCCATGGAAGGTCCCCACTCATGTCCTACAACGCCGCAGGCGTACCCGAGAAGTTCGCGATGCTCGGACTCACCTACGACGACGTCCTGCTGCTGCCCGGGGCCTCCGAGGTGATGCCGAACCAGGTGGACACCTCCTCCCGCGTCTCCCGCAACGTCCGGGTGAACATCCCCCTGCTCTCCGCCGCGATGGACAAGGTCACCGAGTCCCGGATGGCGATCGCGATGGCCCGCCAGGGCGGCGTCGGCGTGCTGCACCGCAACCTCTCGGTCGAGGACCAGGTCAACCAGGTCGACCTGGTGAAGCGCTCCGAGTCCGGCATGGTCACCGACCCGATCACGGTCGGCCCGGAGACCACGCTCGCCGAGGCGGACGCGCTCTGCGCGAAGTTCCGCATCTCCGGCGTGCCGATCGCGGACGAGACGGGCAAGCTGCTCGGCATCGTCACCAACCGGGACATGGCCTTCGAGTCGGACCGCAGCCGCAAGGTCCGCGAGATCATGACCCCGATGCCGCTGATCACCGGCAAGGTCGGCATCAGCGGGACGGACGCGATGGCGCTGCTCCGCCGCCACAAGATCGAGAAGCTGCCGCTGGTCGACGACGAGGGCCGGATCAAGGGCCTCATCACGGTCAAGGACTTCGTCAAGGCCGAGCAGTACCCGAACGCCGCCAAGGACGCCGAGGGCCGGCTGCTGGTCGGCGCGGCCGTCGGCGCCTCGGCCGAGGCCTTCGACCGGGCGCAGGCGCTGGTCGGCGCGGGCGTGGACTTCCTGGTGGTCGACACCTCGCACGGGCACAGCCACAACGCGCTGTCCTGGATCTCGAAGATCAAGTCGGCGGTGGGCGTCGACGTGGTCGGCGGCAACGTCGCCACCCGGGACGGCGCCCAGGCGCTGATCGACGCGGGCGTGGACGGCGTCAAGGTCGGCGTCGGGCCGGGCTCGATCTGCACCACCCGCGTGGTGGCCGGCATCGGCGTGCCGCAGGTGACGGCGATCTACGAGGCGGCGCTGGCCTGTCAGGCGGCCGGGGTGCCGGTGATCGGTGACGGCGGCCTGCAGTACTCCGGCGACATCGGCAAGGCGCTGGCCGCCGGTGCCGACACCGTGATGCTCGGCTCGCTGCTGGCCGGCTGCGAGGAGTCGCCGGGCGAGCTGCTCTTCATCAACGGCAAGCAGTTCAAGTCGTACCGCGGCATGGGCTCGCTGGGTGCGATGCAGTCGCGCGGCCAGGCGAAGTCCTTCTCCAAGGACCGCTACTTCCAGGCCGACGTCTCCTCGGACGAGAAGCTGATCGCCGAGGGCATCGAGGGTCAGGTGCCGTACCGCGGGCCGCTCTCCGCCGTGCTGTTCCAGCTGGTCGGCGGTCTGCGGCAGACCATGGGCTACGTCGGCGCGGCCACCGTCGCCGAGATGGAGTCCAAGGGCCGCTTCGTCCGGATCACCTCGGCGGGGCTCAAGGAGAGCCACCCGCACGACATCCAGATGACCGTCGAGGCGCCGAACTACCACGGCCGCTGAGACTGACCGCTGACGCTGACGCTGACGCGCGCCCAGGGGCGCGGGGAACCGCGCGCAGGGGAACGGCAGCACCGGCAACTGGCTCTCGGAGCCCGGGTTGCAGGTGGGTTGCCTTCCGACTCGCGCAGTTCCTCGCGCCCCTCGGCGTCCGCCCCGGCGGACACTTGCGCGCCCGCGCGGCGCGGTGCGGGATACTGGGGCGACCAGCAAAGCATGTGCAGGAAGGGCTCGAAGTGACTGAGATCGAGATCGGGCGAGGCAAGCGCGGCCGGCGGGCGTACTCCTTCGACGACATCGCCGTCGTCCCCAGCCGTCGTACGCGGGACCCGAAGGAGGTCTCGATCGCTTGGCAGATCGACGCCTACCGGTTCGAGCTGCCGTTCCTGGCGGCGCCGATGGACAGCGTGGTCTCGCCCGCGCAGGCGATCGCCATCGGTGAGCTGGGCGGTCTCGGGGTGTTGAACCTGGAGGGTCTGTGGACCCGGTACGAGGACCCGCAGCCGCTGCTGGACGAGATCGCGACGATCACCGACGAGGCCGCGGCGACCCGTCGGCTCCAGGAGGTCTACGCGGAGCCGATCAAGGCGGAGCTGATCAAGGAGCGGATCAAGCAGGTCCGTGACTCGGGCGTGGTGACCGCCGCGGCGCTGTCGCCGCAGCGGACCGCCGAGTTCTCCAAGGCCGTGGTGGACGCGGGCGTGGACGTGTTCGTGATCCGCGGGACGACCGTCTCGGCGGAGCACGTCTCGGGTGCGGCCGAGCCGCTGAACCTGAAGCAGTTCATCTACGAGCTGGACGTGCCGGTGATCGTCGGTGGCTGCGCCACCTACACCGCCGCGCTGCACCTGATGCGGACCGGCGCGGCCGGCGTGCTGGTGGGCTTCGGCGGCGGCGCCGCGCACACCACCCGGAACGTGCTGGGCATCCAGGTGCCGATGGCGACCGCGGTGGCGGACGTGGCGGCGGCCCGCCGGGACTACATGGACGAGTCGGGCGGCCGGTACGTGCACGTGATCGCCGACGGTGGCGTGGGCTACAGCGGCGACCTGGCGAAGGCGATCGCCTGCGGCGCCGACGCGGTGATGATCGGTGCGGCGCTGGCGCGGGCCACCGACGCCCCGGGCAGGGGCTTCCACTGGGGCATGGAGGCGGTGCACGAGGAGCTGCCGCGCGGCAAGCGCGTCGACCTGGGCACCGTGGGCACCACGGCGGAGATCCTCTCCGGCCCGTCGCACACCCCGGACGGCACCATGAACCTGTTCGGTGCGCTGCGCCGGGCGATGGCCACCACCGGGTACTCGGAGCTCAAGGAGTTCCAGCGCGTCGAGGTGACGGTCAACCCGGCCCAGCGCTGACGCTCCGTCAAGACGGAAGGCCCCCGCTCCCTTCGGAGCGGGGGCCTTCCGCGTCGGGAGGCGAAGCGCCGGGCGGAGTCGAAGCCGGGAGGGGAGCACCGGCCGGGCCGGGGCGGTGATCAGGGTGTGCCTCTCCCGGGGTGGTGGTGTGAACGACCGCGGACGGTGGCAGTGCGTGGCCGGAGCGGAACGGCGGTTTCCGGCCACGGGTCGGGTACGAACGCGGTTGTGGCCGGGGGTGGCTGACAGGGAGTCGGGTGGACGCGAGATGATGGGGGCTTGGCTGCCGGACGCTGGGGGACATCGATGACCGAGACCGACGGACGTCTGCTGGGGCGGCGGTACCGGTTGACCGGTGTGCTCGGCCGCGGCGGGATGGGGACGGTCTGGCGGGCCGAGGACGAGATGCTCGGCCGGGTGGTCGCGGTCAAGGAACTGCGGATGCAGGAGGGCGTGGACGAGGCCGACCGCCACCGGCTGATCGCCCGTACGCTGCGGGAGGCCAAGGCCACCGCGCGGATCCGGCACGCGGCGGCGGTGACCGTCTTCGACGTGGTCGAGGAGGACGGCCGGCCGTGGATCGTGATGGAGCTGGTCGGCGGCCGTTCGCTGGCCGAGGTGATCAAGGAGGACGGCCCGCTGGCTCCGGCCCGGGCCGCCGAGATCGCCCTGGAGGTGCTCGGGGTCCTGTGCGAGGCGCACGAGTTGGGCATCCTGCACCGGGACGTGAAGCCCTCCAACGTGCTGGTCGACGACGACGGCCGGGTGGTGCTCACCGACTTCGGGATCGCCAGCGTCGAGGGGGACACCTCGATCACCTCGACCGGGATGCTGGTCGGGGCGCCCTCGTACATATCCCCGGAGCGGGCCAAGGGGCAGAAGCCCGGGCCGCCGGCCGACCTCTGGTCGCTGGGCGGCACGCTGTACGCGATGACCGAGGGCAAGCCCCCGTACGACCGGGGTTCGGCGCTGGCCACCCTGACGGCGGTGATGACCGAGGAGCTGGAGCCTCCGGTGAACGCCGGGCCGCTGCTGCGACCGGTGATCGAGGGGCTGCTGGACAAGGACCCGGCCACCCGGATGGACGCCGGCCGGGCCCGGGCCATGCTGCGCCGGGTGGCGGCCGAGGCCACCACCCGGGCCGAGGCCACCACGGTGGTGGCCGCGGCTGCCGTCCCGTCGGCGGCCCCGGGGGCCCCGGTGGCCCCGGCGGGCGGGGACGCGGCGCGCAGGCGGTGGCTGCTGGTCGCGGCGGCCGTCGCGCTGGTGGTGGCGCTGGTGGTCGGGGCGGTGCTCTGGCCGAAGGGGGACGGGGACGAGGGGAAGCCGACCGGAGCGGCGGCCCCGGCGGGCAGCGGGCAGGTGACGCCCTCGCCGACGCCGCCCGCCCAGGGGCAGGACCAGCAGCAGAGCCCGGCGCCGACCTCGACCGTGACGGCCACGGCCACGGTGACGGCCACCGCGACGCAGACCCAGACGCAGACGCAGCCGGGCCAGACCCCGGCCGCGCAGACGCCGCCGGCGGCCCCGGCCGGGTACCAGAGCCAGCGGGGCACGCAGGGCTTCACGGTGTCGGTGCCGGACGCGCTCAAGCCGCAGCCGGCGGGCAAGACCCAGCAGGCGTACCGGGGCAACGGCGTCAGCCTGATCATCGACTGGACGACCACTCCCGGGCCGAGCGCGCTGAAGGACTGGGAGGAGGCGGACGCCGCGGGCCCGGCGAACTTCCGCGGGTACCAGAGCCTCGGCACCCGTCCGGCACCCTTCCGCGGCTGGACCAACTCGGCGGACTGGGAGTGGACGTACGACAAGGACGGCGTCCGCATGCACGCGCTCAACCGGGGCTTCGTGACCGGGAAGTACGGCTACGCGATCTACTGGATCGCCCCGGACGCGGTCTGGAACTCGCCGGAGCAGGTGCAGGCCCGTCAGGCCTCGTTCGACTCCTTCCAGCCCGCTCCCTGAGCGGGCGTCAGCGGGCGGGTGAGAGCCCGGGCGCGGTGCGGACGCCGAACTCGCGGCGCAGCGCCGAGCGGGCCGCCAGGTAGCCGGACATGCCGTGCACGCCGGGCCCCGGCGGGGTGGAGGCCGAGCAGAGGTAGACGCCCTTGAGCGGGGTGCGGTGCGGGTCCCAGGCGGGGACGGGGCGGAACAGGGCCTGACGGAGGGTCATGGCGCCCGCCGCGATGTCGCCGCCGACGTAGTTGGGGTTGTACGCCTCCAGGGCGGCGGCGCTGACCGAGCGGCGGTCCACCACCGTCTCCGCGAAGCCGGGGGCGTACTGCTCGATCCGGGCGGTGACCGCGTCGGCCGGGTCGGTGCGGTCGCCGTGCGGGACGTGGGCGTAGGCCCAGAGCGGGCGGTGGCCGTCGGCGGCGACCCGGGAGGGGTCGGCGGCCGACGGGTCCACCACGAGGACGAACGGGGCGTCACCGGGGAACCCCTTGGCGACCAGGCTCTCCTGTGCGAAGACCTGCTGCTGGGTGCCGCCCAGGTGCACGGTGCCGGCCCGGCCGACCAGCGGATCGGCCCACGGGACCGGGCCGTTGACGAGGAAGTCCACCTTGGCGGCGCCGGGGCCGTGGCGGAACCGGGTGAGGGCGCGGCGGTAGGCGGGGGGCATCAGCGGGCCGGCCACGCGGAGGAACTCCTTGGGGCCGAGGTCGAGCAGGACGGCTCGGGCTCCCCGGAGTTCGCGCAGGTCGTCCAGGCGGGCCCCGGTGGTGACGGTGCCGCCGTGCGCGATGAGGTCGTCGGTCATCGCCCCGGCGATGCGGGCGCTGCCACCGCGGGGCACCGGCCAGCCGCCCGCGGTGTGGGCGAGGTGGCCGAGCAGCAGGGCGACGGAGGCGGAGGACGGCGTGGGCATCGGACCGACCACGTGGGCGGCCACGCCGGAGAGCAGGGCGGCGGCCTCGGGGCGGCGGAACCGGTGGGCCGCGAGCGGGGTGCCGTGGGCGAGCAGGCCGCGGGCCAGGAGGAGCGGGGCGGCCAGGTCGGCGGGGAAGGTGCGCTGGCCGGACATCACGAAGTCGACCAGGCCCTGACTGTGCCTCAGCAGGGGCTCCATCAGGGCGCGCCAGCGGGGGCCGTCCTCGGGGCCGAGGTGCTCGCAGGTGGCGTCGAGGCGGCGGTGGGCCAGGGCGGCGCGGGTGGGGGTGACGGGGTGGGCGTAGCTGATCTCCGGGGTGAGGAGTTCGACGCCGCGGGCGGGGAGGTCGAAGGCGCGGAAGAAGGGGGAGGCGGTGGCCATCGGGTGGACGGCCGCACAGATGTCGTGGACGACGTCGGGGCGGAAGAGCGGTTCCGTGCGCAGGCCCCCGCCGGGGGTGTCGGCGGCTTCGCGGACCTCGACCCGGAGGCCGGCGCGGGCCAGGGTGAGGGCGGCGGCGAGGCCGTTCGGTCCGCTTCCCACGACGACGACTTCGGCTACCACTGGGTGACACCTCTTCCGGTACGGGACGAGCATAGGCGCGGGGCCACGCCTTCGGGGGCGCGGGGAACTGCGCGCGGGGGAACGGCAGCGCGTGCAACTGGCTCGCCTGCCCCGATCTCACGGTGGCCGCCTTCCGAACTCGCGCAGTTCCCCGCGCCCCTGGGGTGCTGCCCTGCCGGGCGGAGCCGCCCTCCGATTCGCGCCCCCGGCCACACCACCTGGCGGGTGCGGGCGCGTACGCTGGCGTTCGAGGGAGGACACATGCACGCCCCGGGGGATGTGGTCGGTGGGCGGTACCGGGTGACGGGCCGTCCGATGGGTGGTGCCCTGGCGGGGGTGCTGGGGGACGAGCCGGTCCGGTTGACGGGGATCGCGCTGCCGGAGGTGCTGGACCAGGAGGACTGGGACCGGCCGCAGCCCTGGGAGGGGTTGGCGGTGCGGGTGGCGGGGGAGTTGGCCGGGGCGCCGGCCGGGCCGCGGCTGCTGCGCGGGTTCGAGGCCTTCGTGGAGGGGCGCCGGCTCTGGGTGGCGGAGGAGGCTCCGCCGGGGAGCGTGCTCGCGGAGTTGACGGAGCGTCCGTGGTCGCCGTACCGGGTGGCGGAGCTGGCGGCGGACCTGGCCCGGGCGCTGGCGGAGCTGCACCGCGGCGGGGTGGTGCACGGGAACGTGGCGCCGGAGTCGGTGCTGGTCTGCGAGGACGGCGCGGCGATGCTCGGCGGGCTGCTGCTGGGGGCGGTGCAGGAGGCGTACTGCCGGGAGCTCGGCGGGGTGGTGGAGCGCCGGGTGTACGAGACCAGGGCGGTGCTGCTGGGGGTGCGGGCGGAGCGCTGGGCGCCGTACGGCGGGGCGGCCGGGGACGCCTGGGCGCTGGGGGTGCTGATGCACCGTCTGCTGACCGGGCGGGCGCCGTACCCGGAGCGGGACCTGGGCGAGCTGCTGGCGGCGGTGCGGGACGGGCGGCACGAGCCGCTGGACGGCTGCGGGCCGTTGGCCGGGGTGGTCGGCGGGCTGCTGGCCGGGCGGCTGACGGTGGGCCAGTTGCGGTCCTGGCTGGCCGCGTTCCTGGTCGGGGCGCCGGAGCCGTACGACCCGGGCCGGGTGGCGGAGGTGCTGCCGGTCGTGCGCCGGCCGGGGGCGGTGACGGCCCGTCGGCGGGGGCCGGTGGAGCGCAGGCGGGCGGGGGCGGTGGAGCGGCGGCCGTCGAGGGTGTCGCCCGCGGTGCTGGGGTCGCTGTTGGTGGGCGGGGTGCTGGTGCTGATGCTGGCGGCGGTGGCGGCGGTGGCCGCGTTCGCGGGCTGATCTAACCTGTGCAGGTACGGAATTCGAACACCTGGGTACGGGGGGAGCAGTCGCTGTGGACGGGCAGGACGGCCAGCGGCTGCTGGCGGGGAGATACCGGCTCGGTGAGCGGCTCGGCCGGGGCGGCATGGGGACCGTCTGGCGGGCCAGTGACGAGATGCTGGACCGCGAGGTGGCGGTCAAGGAGCTGACGGTCAGCCACCTTCCGGAGGAGGACCTGGAGATCCTCCAGTCCCGGATGAAGCGGGAGGCCCGCGCGGCCGCCCGGATCAAGCACCCGGGCGTGATCACCATCCACGACGTGCTGGAGCAGGACGGCCGGCCGTGGATCGTGATGGAGCTGGTGGACGGCCGTTCGCTGGCCGACGTGATCAGCCAGGACGGGACGCTGTCGCCGCGGGAGGCGGCCGAGGTCGGCTGCCAGGTGCTGGCCGCGCTGCACCGGGGGCACCAACTCGGGGTGCTGCACCGGGACGTGAAGCCGGCGAACGTGCTGCTGGAGCACGGCACCGGCCGGGTGGTGCTGCTGGACTTCGGCATCGCCACCTTCGAGGGCTCCACCGAACTGACCCGCCCCGGTGACCTGGTGGGCTCGCCGGACTACCTGGCCCCGGAGCGGGCCCAGGGCGAGCGGCCGGGCCCGGCCTCCGACCTGTGGGGGCTGGGCGCGACGCTGTACGCGGCGGTGGAGGGCGACTCGCCGTTCCGCCGGACCTCGCCGATCACCACGCTGGCCGCCGTGGTCGGCGACCCGCTGCCGGAGCCCCGCCGGGCCGGGGCGCTGGGGCCGGTGCTGGCCGCGCTGATGACCAAGGACCCGGCGGAGCGCCCGAACGCGGACCAGGCGATGCGGATGCTGGCCGAGGTGCGGTCCGGGCACACCCTGGCGATCAAGCCGCAGGGGCAGGAGCGGCCGCAGGCCCAGCCCACCCAGAACGTGCCGGTGGTGGACCGGGCCGAGACGGTGGAGCCGGAGACGGCCCCCGTCGAGCCGGTCACCGTCCCGGTGGCGCCGCAGCCGACGGTGGCGGCGGCTGCCGCGCCGAGGCGGCGCTGGCCGCGGCTGCTGCTGGCCGGGGTGCTGGTGGCGGTGCTGGCCGGGGCCGGCACGTACGCGATGACCACGGACCGGGGCGGCGGCGAGTCCGGAACGGCCGCGCCGACCGCCTCGGTCACCCCGGGTGCGCCGGCGCCCAAGGGCTTCCGCTGGACCGACGACCCGGTCGGCTTCCGCTTCCTGCTGCCCACCACGGGCACCTGGGAGCGGACGGTGGAGAACAACCAGATCTACTACTCGCCGGACAAGCGCAACCGCTACCTCCAGTTCGCCGTGACGGTCGGTCAGCCGCTGACGCCGATGGCGCACTTCAAGGAGATGGAGGCCACGGTCTCCAAGAGCCTCAAGGAGTACAAGCGGGTCGCCTTCGACGAGGTGGACGTGCACGGGCAGGAGGGCGCGGTCTGGGAGTTCAGCTACCTGGGCAAGGACGGCCGCCGGCACGCCCGCGAGGTGGAGTTCCGGGACGACAAGGGCACCTCGTACGCGATCTACGTCTCGTACCCCGACGCCGAGTGGACCGACGGGCAGCGCCTCTACACGACGGTGCTCAACGGTTTCGGTACGCCCTGACACGCCACCCTCCTCCGGGTGTTTTCTGTTACCGGCGGGTACACAAGCGGGGGCGCAGGCCCTAGGCTGCGCCCATGACGGACACCACGGCAGCCCGACAGACCACCGGACGCAACCCCGCGGCCCCCGGCTCGGCCCGCACCGTCGCCTCGGCGGTGCCGGCCGCGCTGGTCGCCCGGCTGGCCAAGGGCGTCACCGCCACCGGCGAGCCCGACCTGGTGCACACCACCGCCCCGCTCACCGGTGAGCGCCTCGCCACCCTGCCGCGCTCCACCCCGGCCGACGTCGAGGTGGCCTACCAGCTGGCCCGGCGGGCCCAGAAGACCTGGGCCGCGCTGCCGGTGCGGCACCGGCAGGGCGTGCTGCTGCGCTTCCACGACCTGCTGCTGAAGCGCCAGGACGAGGTGCTCGACCTCATCCAGGCGGAGACCGGCAAGGCCAGGCTGCACGCCTTCGAGGAGGTGCTGGCCGCCGCGCTGGCCGCCCGGCACTACGGCCGCAAGACCGCCTCCTACCTGCGCGACCGCCGTCGCGGCGGGGCCGTGCCGGTGCTCACCCACACCGTGGAGGCCCGCCGCCCCAAGGGCGTGGTCGGCCAGATCTCGCCGTGGAACTACCCGCTGGAGCTCTCGGTCGGCGACGCGTTGCCCGCCTTCGCGGCCGGCAACGCGGTGGTCAACAAGCCCGACACCCAGACCGCGCTGACCGCCCTGTGGGCGCGCGAGCTGCTGATCGAGGCCGGGCTGCCCGCCGACCTCTGGCAGATCGTCATCGGCGACGGCCCGGTGGTCGGCCCCGAGGTGGTCGCGCACGCCGACTACGTCTCCTTCACCGGTTCCACCCGCACCGGCCGCGACGTGGCCCAGCGGGCCGCCGCCCGGCTGATCGGCGCCTCGCTCGAACTCGGCGGCAAGAACGCCCTGCTGGTGCTGGAGGACGCCGACCTGGACAAGGCGGCCGAGGGCGCCGTACGGGCCTGCTTCTCCTCCGCCGGGCAGCTCTGCATCTCCATCGAGCGGCTCTACGTGCACCGCGCGGTGGCCGAGGAGTTCCTCGCCCGCTTCACCGCCCGGACGGCCGCGCTGCGCCTCGGCGGCGGCCTGGCCTACGGCGCCGACATGGGATCGCTGGTCTCCGAGCGCCAGCTGGAGGTCGTCACCCGGCACGTGGAGGAGGCCGTCAAGGCCGGCGCCACCGTGCTGACCGGCGGTCAGGCCCGCCCCGACCTCGGCCCGCTGTTCTACGAGCCGACCGTGCTGGACGGGGTCACCCGGGAGATGGCGGTCTGCGCGGAGGAGACCTTCGGCCCGGTGGTCTCGGTCTACCGCTTCGACACCGAGGACGAGGCGGTCGAGGCCGCCAACTCCACGCCGTACGGCCTGAATTCGAGTGTCTGGACCAAGGACGCCCGGCGTGGCCGGGCGGTCGCGGCCCGGTTGCACACCGGCACCGTGAACGTGAACGAGGCGTACGCCGCCGCTTACGGCTCGGTCTCCGCCCCGATGGGCGGCATGGGCGACTCCGGCCTGGGCCGCCGGCACGGCTCGGACGGCATCCTGCGCTACACCGAGGCGCAGACCATCTCCACCCAGCGGGTGATGCCGCTCGGCCCGTCCTTCGGGCTCAGCGACGAGAAGTTCGCCGCGCTGTTCACCTCCAGCCTGAAGGCGCTGAAGGCGCTCCGCTTCAAGTAAGCAACTGGTGCTCGCTTCCCGGGAGTTGTGGGTCTCATGACGGATGGTGGTTTCGACTACGACGTGGTCGTGGTCGGGTCGGGCTTCGGCGGGTCGGTCTCGGCGCTGCGGTTGACCGAGAAGGGCTACAAGGTCGCGGTGCTGGAGGCCGGCCGGCGGTTCGGCCGGGACGAGCTGCCGAAGACCTCCTGGGACACCAGGAACTACCTCTGGGCCCCCGCGCTCGGGCTCTACGGCATCCAGCGGATCCACCTGCTGGCCAACGTGCTGATCCTGGCCGGCGCCGGGGTCGGCGGCGGCTCGCTGAACTACGCCAACACCCTGTACGTGCCGCCGGAGCCGTTCTTCCGGGACCGTCAGTGGGCCCACATCACCGACTGGCAGGAGGAGTTGGCGCCCTTCTACGACCAGGCCAAGCGGATGCTCGGGGTCCGCGAGAACCCCACCATGACCCCCTCCGACGTCCACCTCAAGGACGCCGCCGAGCGGATGGGCGTCGCGGACACCTTCCACATGGCCCCGGTCGGCGTCTTCTTCGGCGACGGCCGGGACGGCGAGGGGGACGTCACCGCCGCTCCCGGCGCCGAGGTCGAGGACCCGTACTTCGGTGGGGCCGGACCCCGGCGGCGGGCCTGCACCGAGTGCGGGGAGTGCATGACCGGCTGCCGGCACGGCGCCAAGAACATGCTCACCGAGAACTACCTCTACCTGGCCGAGCGCAACGGCGCCGAGATCCACCCGCTCACCACCGTGGAGCGGCTGCGGCCGCACGGCGAGGGCTTCGCGGTGGACGTGCGGCGCACCAACTCCCGGTCCAGGGACCGGGTGGCGGCCGGGGCCCGGACCATCACCGCGGCCCGGGTGGTGGTGGCGGCCGGGACGTACGGCACCCAGAACCTGCTGCACCGGATGCGCGACCGGGGCTTCCTGCCCGGTCTCTCGGCCAAGCTGGGCGAGCTGACCCGGACCAACTCCGAGGCGCTGGTGGGGGCTTCGACCACCGACCGGCGCTACGGCGAGCGCGTGGACTTCACCAAGGGGGTGGCGATCACCTCCTCCATCCACCCGGACGCCAACACCCACATCGAGCCGGTCCGCTACGGCAAGGGCTCCAACGCGATGGGCGCCCTCTCGGTCCAGCAGGTCAGCGGCGCCGGGCGAGGGCCGCGCTGGCTGCGCTACGCGGTCACCGCCGCCCGGCACCCGTGGATCTTCGCGCTCTCGATGAACCAGCACCGCTGGTCCGAGAAGACCATCATCGGCCTGGTGATGCAGTCGCTGGACAACTCGATCACCGTCTCGCTGAAGAAGGACGGCCTCGGCAAGGGCAAGCTGACCTCCCGTCAGGGCCACGGTGCGCCCAACCCCACCTGGATCCCGGCCGCCGAGCAGGGCGCCAACGCGCTGGCCGCCTCGATCAACGGCTTCGCCGGGAGCTCGGTCGGCGAGATCTTCGACATCCCGATGACGGCGCACTTCCTCGGCGGCTGCCCGATCTCGGACCGGCCCGAGGACGGCGTGGTGGACCCGTACCACCGGCTCTTCGGCCACCCCGGGATCAGCGTGGTCGACGGCTCGGCGGTCTCCGCCAACCTCGGGGTCAACCCCTCGCTCACCATCACCGCGCAGGCCGAGCGGGCCATGTCGATGTGGCCCAACAAGGGCGAGGCCGACCCCCGCCCGGAGCAGGGCGAGGCGTACCGCCGGGTGGCCGCGGTGGCCCCCGCCGCGCCCGCGGTGCCCAAGGGCGCCTTCGGCGAGCTGCTGCTGCCGGTGCCGGAGGTGCCGAAGAAGCGCTCGTGAGCGAACCGGGTGTGCGGAGCCCGGTTGACACCCCGTCAGCGCCGGTGGGATAAACGCCCCTCGAAGAGGGGGGACGAGATGGCGATCTGCACGACCTGCGGGGCGGCCTCGGCGGTGGGGGCGGCGCACTGCGCCGCCTGCGGGGCCGCCTTCACGGCGGTCCGACCGGGCCCGGAGCCGGCGGCCGGACCGGCGATCGGCGAGGTGGAGTTCGAGGGCGGCCACGCCGGCGGCCCCGAGGGCGGGCCGCGGCCCTGGGGCGGCGGCCGGGTGGTGGCGCCCCGGCGGTGGAGCCGGGTGCTCGACCTGGTGGCCGACCCGGACTGGCTGCCCGCGCTGAAGGTGGTGGCCGCGCCGACCGCCCTGCTGCTGCTCGCCGGGCTGCTGCTCGCCTTCGGCCTGGACGACCTGGGCTGGGTGGGGCCGGGCGGATCGGACTTCGCGTCCCGGTACGGCGTCGGCCTGGCCGCCGCCCTGACCGCCTTCGGCGGGCCGCTGAGCTCGGCCAGCAGCAACCGGACGGAGCTCTACGGCACCGAGACCGCGCTGACGCTCCAGGTGCTGCCGATGACCGTCACGCTGCTCTGGGCGCTGCTGTTCGGCGTCGGGCTGCGCCGGTGGGCCGGGCCGGCGGTCCGGCACGCGGTCCGGCACGCGGTCCGTGCGGTGCTGCTCGCCGTGCTGACCGGCGGGCTGCTCGCACTGTTCTCCGGGGTCGACCAGGTCCGGACCACGAGCGAGGGCACCCGCGACTACACCGAGCACGTCGTGCTGACGGCAGGTCAGGCCGGGCCGCTGCTCGGCACCGCCGTGCTGGCCGCACTGGTGGCGGCCTGGACCGGCCGGGGCGCCCCGGCGCTGCGCGAGCGGGCCCCGCTCTGGTGGGCCGCCGTGGTGGCGGCCGCCCGGGGCGCGGGCCTGACGGTGGGTCTGTCGGCGCTGGCGGCCCTGGTGGTGCTCGCGGTGGTCGCGCCCTGGAAGGCGACCCTGGCCGGGCTGCTGGCCCTGCCCAACCTCGGCCTCACCCTGCTCGGCTTCGGTGCCGGGGCAGGGCTCCACCTGGAGTCCTCCGGCCGGGACGAGGGCGGGGCGGCACAGAACTGGACCGACCGGACCGTCTCGCTCGTCGACCTGGAGGGCTGGCCGGAGTCCTGGCGGCTGGCCGTCCTGCTGGTGCCGGCCGTCCTGGCGCTGCTCACCTGGTCGGTGCGCCGGCTGGAGCGGCCCGTCCGGCTGCGGGCGGCCGCCCTGCTCTGGCCGCTCTTCACCGCGCTGACCGCAGTGGCCGGGGCCGGCTACGCGATGGACGTCCGGATGCCCTCCTACGGCCAGGGCGCCGAGGTGTACACGCTCGCCAACGAGTCCGCGGCCGGGATGGGGCTGCTCCCGCTGCTGACGGTCCATCTGCTGCTGGTGGCGCTCGGCGTGCTGGCCGTACCCGAGCTGCTCGACCGCCTCGGCGGGCGCGACCGTCCGGCCCGGGTGGAGGAGCCGGACCCGGAGGCGTACGACCCGGCCGGTCTGGAGCTGACCGCCTCCTCCGGGTACCTGCCGCCGCAGGGCGGCGAGGTGCTGGACTTCGGGAAGCGCTGAGCCGGCGGGCGTGCGGCCCGGCCGCCCGGCCCGGAACGGGCAAAGGGCCCCGCGGGGGAACGGGGCCCTTTGTCGTTCAGCACACGGCGTCAGGGCGGCGCCGGTGCTGGGTGACGGCGCCGGGGGATGAGCGCCGTCTCGGAGAGATGGTCATGGGTGCGGAGCGGTCGGCCATGACGGAGCGTGATCATCCGGCTGGTGTCAGGGCGACCTCCACATCCAGCATCGTGCTGGACGGAGCCCCGGCTCTGCAACCGGTTCGACGCAGTTCGGTACAGTCCGGCGCGTACTTCCCGGGGCGGGCATACCCTGTCCGACCGTTCGGAGACGGTCGAACGCCGCTGAATACCGACCCGTTGGTCGACTACTGTCCGTAGTACTGGCACGCCGGGACGGGCGTGCGGAGGTACGGCGGCCGTCCCCGGCGTCCCGGGAGTCGCCCGCCGCACCTCCTTCACCGTTTTCAGTCGTGCCCGACCCGGCTGTCCCCTGCCGGCCCGGCCACTCCCACCCGCGCACGGTCCCACGGCGGGCCGCTCCGTTCGGGAGCGGCGGCGCCACGTGCGCCGGTGGACTGAAGAGAGATCCACGCGCATGGTTCGGTGTCCGCGCCGTCCGGCCCGCCCCTGGCCGGGGCGGCCCGCGCGGTGCGGTCGATGGGTGCAACGATCCTGCCGTGACGCCGGTCACGGCCCGCCGCCCCGGCAAGCGGGTGAAACGGCGCGCGGTGGGTGCCCGGTAGAATCGGCGGCGACACCCCCACATCGCTGCCGGAAGGCCGTCTGTGTCCTCTGCTACTCCCGACCTGTCCGCCGCCGAGCTCGACACCGTGCTGGTCGTCGACTTCGGCGCCCAGTACGCCCAGCTCATCGCCCGTCGGGTGCGTGAGGCCCGGGTCTACAGCGAGATCGTGCCGTCCACCATGCCGGTGGCCGAGATGCTCGCCAAGAACCCGAAGGCGATCATCCTCTCCGGCGGCCCGTCCTCGGTCTACGAGGAGGGCGCGCCCCGCCTGGACCGCGCGATCTTCGAGGCCGGCGTCCCGGTCTTCGGCATGTGCTACGGCTTCCAGCTGATGGCCATCACCCTCGGCGGCACCGTGGACAACTCCGGTGCCCGCGAGTACGGCCGCACCCCGCTGCACGTCTCCAAGTCCGGCTCCACCCTGTTCGAGGGCACCCCGGCCGAGCAGTCGGTGTGGATGTCGCACGGCGACGCCTGCTCCGCCGCCCCCGAGGGCTTCTCCGTCACCGCCTCCACCGACGTGGTGCCGGTCGCGGCCTTCGAGGACGACGAGCGCAAGCTCTACGGCGTCCAGTACCACCCCGAGGTGCTGCACTCGACCCACGGTCAGCAGATCCTGGAGCATTTCCTCTACCGCGGTGCGGGCATCGCCCCGACCTGGACCACCACCAACGTGGTGGAGGAGCAGGTCAACGCGATCCGCGAGCAGGTCGGCACCAAGCGCGCCATCTGCGGCCTCTCCGGCGGCGTGGACTCGGCCGTCGCGGCCGCGCTGGTGCAGCGGGCCATCGGCTCCCAGCTCACCTGCGTGTACGTGGACCACGGTCTGATGCGCAAGGGCGAGACCGAGCAGGTCGAGAAGGACTTCGTCGCCGCCACCGGCATCCAGCTCAAGGTGGTCGACGCCCAGGAGCGCTTCCTGACCGCGCTGGCCGGGGTCACCGACCCCGAGGAGAAGCGCAAGATCATCGGCCGGGAGTTCATCCGGGTCTTCGAGCAGGCCCAGGCCGAGATCATCGCCGAGGCGGGTGAGCACGGCGAGGAGGTCGAGTTCCTCGTCCAGGGCACCCTCTACCCGGACGTGGTCGAGTCCGGCGGCGGCACCGGCACCGCGAACATCAAGTCGCACCACAACGTCGGCGGCCTCCCCGAGGACCTGCAGTTCAAGCTCATCGAGCCGCTGCGCCAGCTGTTCAAGGACGAGGTCCGGATGGTCGGCCAGGAGCTCGGCCTGCCGGAGGAGATCGTCCAGCGGCAGCCGTTCCCGGGCCCGGGCCTGGGCATCCGGATCGTCGGCGAGGTCACCAAGGAGCGCCTGGACCTGCTCCGCGACGCGGACGCCATCGCCCGCGAGGAGCTCACCAAGGCCGGCCTGGACCGCGAGATCTGGCAGTGCCCCGTGGTGCTGCTGGCCGACGTCCGCTCGGTCGGCGTGCAGGGCGACGGCCGCACCTACGGCCACCCGATCGTGCTCCGTCCGGTCTCCTCCGAGGACGCCATGACGGCCGACTGGTCGCGCCTGCCGTACGAGACCCTGGCCCGGATCTCCACCCGGATCACCAACGAGGTCAAGGACGTCAACCGCGTGGTCCTGGACTGCACCAGCAAGCCGCCGGGCACCATCGAGTGGGAGTGACCTCCCGCCACGGCTGAACGACCGCGCCGCCGTCCCCGACCGCATCGGGGGCGGCGGCGCGGTCGTTTCCACCGGGGGGCGTGCCCCCGAAACCGCCCGGTTGCGGGCAGAATCGGACCGGACCCGTCAGGAGTTGACGGGCCGTGAGCGAAGGGTGTCGGCGATGGCGGTGGGGCTGAGCGGGCCGGAACGTCCTGGCAGAGCCGAACGGGCAGCCCAGCGGCGGGAGTTTGCCACCCGGTACGCACTGCTGCCGCTCCGGCTGTTCCTCGGGGTGACCTTCGTCTACGCGGCCCTGGACAAGCTGGCCGACCCGCACTACCTGGCCGGGGCGGCGGACACCGCCTCCTTCGTCGCGCAGACCACCGCCGCCAAGGCGAACAGCCCGATCGGCTGGGCGCTCGGCCCGGCCCTCGACGCGCCCACCTTCTCCGCGCTGGCCATCGCCTTCGGCGAGCTGGCGGTCGGCCTCGGCACCCTCTTCGGCCTCTGGGGGCGGCTGGCCGCGGCCGGTGGCGCGGCGCTCAGCCTCAGCCTCTGGCTCACCGTCAGCTGGAACACCTCCCCGTACTACTACGGCAACGACCTGGCCTACCTGATGGCCTGGACCCCGCTGCTGCTGGCCGGCACCCCCCACCTCTCGGTGGACGGCTACCTGGCCGCCCGCGCGGGCCGGGACCGGCGCCGGGGCCTGACGGAGGACCAGGTCGGCCGCCGGGCGCTGGTGGACGGCGGGATCGCGGCGGTCGCGCTCGGCGGGGCCGGGCTGCTGGCCGGCTCGCTGACCGCCACCTTCGGACGCGACGAGCTGCCCGCGAACGCGGCGGGCCCGTCGCCGGTGCCCACCGGTTCGGGCAGCCCGAGCGCGGGCGCGAGCGCGAGTGCCGGCAGTGCCGTCTCGGTGCCCGCCGCCTCGGTGCCGGTCGGCGGCTCGGCGAAGGTCAAGGACCCGGCCACCGGGGACGCGCTCTACGTGGTGCAGCCCAAGGCCGGCCAGTACTGCGCCTTCTCCTCGATCTGCACCCACTCCGGCTGCGCGGTGGACGCCCCGAAGGACAACCAGATGTACTGCCCGTGCCACGGCTCCCGCTTCGACGCCACCACCGGCGCGGTGCTCAACGGGCCGGCCACCAAGCCGCTGGCGAAGTTCGCGGTCACCAAGAAGGGCGACCAGCTGGAGCTCGGCGCGCAGCAGAAGGCCTGACGGTCAGTCGGAGGAGGAGCGCACCTCCCGGGCCTCCCGGATCCGGCGCAGCTCCCGGGAGCGGCGGGTCATCGCGGTGACCGCGCCGATCACCGCGGCGCCGCCCAGCACCAGGAAGGTGACCGGCAGCACCACCCGGCCGCTCACCTCCTTGCCGTTCAGCGAGGCGAGCAGGCAGAGCACCGCCAGGGTGCCGAAGAGCAGACCCGCGATCAGCGAGAACGGGTCGAGCGGGTGCTTCCTCACGACTGCACCACCTGGAGGTCGCCGAGGCCCACGGTCAGGGTGAGGTCGAGCGTCCCCCGGGACGGCCGGCCGTTGGTCGGGTGCAACTGGTACTCCACGTCGTTGCCCGCCCCGGAGGACAGGTGGCGGTCGGCGACCTGGATCTCGCCCAGGCCGTTCTTCAGGGTCAGCCGGACCTCCACGTCGCCCGGCACGGTCACCTGCATGTCGCCGGCGCCGAGCTTCGCCGTGGTGGCCACGGTGGCGCCGGCCGGGTCGAAGTCGGTCAGGTCGAGCTTCATGTCGCCCACGCCCAGGGTGTACTCGGGCTTCACCTCGGAGACCGAGGTGGGTGCCCAGTAGCGGTCCCCGGCGCTGCTCGCCAGGGTGAAGTCCGAGCCGGTGGTGGCGGTCAGCAGGATCACCAGCAGCGCCGCCGGGAGGGCCAGGCCGCGGGCCCGGCCGAACTTGGCGCCGATCAGCAGCGCCAGCCCGAGCCCGGCGAGCGCGGCGGCCAGCACGGTGGAGAGCAACACCGAGCCGCCCTGACGCTCCGTCACCCACCAGGCGAGCGCACCGCCGCCGGCGGCCAGCAGCAGGCCCAGCAGCGGAAGCACGTTCGGGCCCCGGTGGACCGGGTGGACCGGGTGGACCGGGGGGAGGGGCGGCAGCGGCGGGTCCGCGGGGGAGGGCGGGGCCCCGGCCTTGCGCAGCGGGTCGCCCTCCGGCAGGTCGGTCCGCTGCCACCAGGGCCGCGCGGGCGCGCCGGGCGGGGGCGTGGAGCCGTACGGGTTGCGCTCCGGGTGGCGCGGGTCCCAGAGGTAGCCGCTCGGGCCGGCCGGCGGGGTGTCGGGGTGGGCCTTGTCCCGGGCCTGTCCGAAGGCGGAGCGCATCGCCTCCTCGTGGGTCCGCCAGGCCTCCTTCATGTGCTGCTCGGCCTGGTCCCACCAGTGCGGGGAACCGGCCCCGGCCCCGTCGCCGGCCCGGTCGTTGACGGCGCGCCAGCCCGGTGCGGCGCCGGTGGCGTCGTACGGGTGCCCGGTCTCGTCGGTGAGCCGGTCGTACGGGCCGTCGTGGCCCCGGCGGCGGCCGCGCCGGCGCGGGTGGCGGCGGCGCTCCGGGTCGTAGCGGACCGCCAGCAGCACCAGGCCGCCGAGCAGCAGGATCGGGAAGAGCTGGCCGCCGTCGCCCATCGAGGAGAAGAAGACGCCGGTGCCGATCACGGTGAGCAGCACCGCGCCGATCGACTGGCCGTCCACCCGGCCGGTCAGCACCCGCTGCAGCTCGGTCCGGCCGGCCGTCCCTTCCTCCGGCTCGCGCGGCACGATCAGCCAGGCCAGGCCGTAGAGGAAGAGGCCGAGACCGCCGGAGAGGCAGAGCACCGCGGTGACGACCCGGAAGACCACCGGGTCGATGTCCAGGTGGCGGCCCAGGCCCCCGCACACGCCGGCCACCACCCGGTGCCTCTCGCTCCGGCTGAGCGGCGGGCGGGGCGGCTGCTCCGGCCCGGTGGGGGCGTCGGGCCCCGGCGCGGTGGTCTGCTCGTCGGTCATGCCCCTTATCCTGCTGCCCGCGCGGCCGTGGCCCAACCGGCGCGGGCCCGGTGCGTACCCTGATCTGTCCCTGAGACGGGTTCGGGGTGGCACCCTGATGCGCGCGGGGGCGCGCACGTGTGACCATTCGGGGCGTGGCAGCCCCCGGAACCGATCCCAGAGCCCTCGACGGCCCCTTCCCCGCTGACGGTGGATCAGGGGACGGCGGCGTCGAACGCCCGCCGTACCGGCGGCTCTACCGCAGTCGGCACGGCCGGATCCTCGGCGGCGTCGCGCACGGCCTCGCGGTCCACCTGGGGCTGCCGGTGGCCTGGGTGCGGGTCGCCTTCGTGCTGCTGTTCTTCGCCCAGGCCGTCGGGGTGCTGCTGTACGCGGCGTTCTGGTTCGTGGTGCCGATAGGGATCGGCGAGCCGGCCGGCGGCGGGCCGCGCTGGCTGTACGTCAACGGCCGCTTCGTGCCGGGCGACGCGGTGGTCGGCGGCGAGGAGCTGAGGAAGGGGAGGCCGGCCCGGCTCGGGCGGCTGCGCGAGCTGCTCCAGCGGACCTTCCACGGCGAGGCGGCGGTGGCCGCCGGAGCCCCCGCCGAGGAGCGGGCCGGCGCCGTCCCGCGCGGCGGGCTCGGCCAGGTCTTCGCGCTGCTCGGCCTGGTGGTCGGCATCATGGCGCTGCTCAGCGCGCTGAACATCCAGCCGGCCAAGCCGTACGTCTGGCCGCTGCTCACCATCGGGGTCGGCGTCGCGCTGGTCTGGCGGCAGGCCGACGACTCCCGCTGGCAGCGCTGGTTCGGGGTGGAGGGCACCCGGCGGCGGGCCGCGTACACCCGGATCGGCGCCGGGGTGCTGCTGGTGGTGGCCGGCATCGTGGCCTTCCTGATCCTGCAGGGCAGCGGCTCCACGCTGGCCTCCGTGCTGGAGGCCTCGCTGGCGGTGCTGGCCGGGGTGCTGGTGCTGGTCGGCCCGTACGCGCTGCGGATGTGGCAGGACCTGGGCGCCGAGCGGACCGCCCGGATCCGGGCCCAGGAGCGGGCCGAGATCGCCGCGCACGTGCACGACTCGGTGCTGCACACCCTCACCCTGATCCAGCGCAACGCCGACGACGCCAAGGAGGTGCTGCGCCTGGCCCGGGCGCAGGAGCGCGAGTTGAGGCTCTGGCTGTACCGCCCGGAGGCGGCCGCCGAGGCCGCGCCGGACACCCTGGCCGAGCGGATCCGCTCGGTGGTGGCCGAGGTCGAGGACCGGCACGGGGTCGCGGTCGAGCTGGTCTGCGTCGGCGACTGCCCGATGGACGAGCGGATCTCGGCACAGGTGCAGGCCGCGAGGGAGGCGATGGTCAACGCCGCCAAGTACGGTGGCGGTGGGCCGGTCCAGGTCTACGCCGAGGTGGAGGGGCGGACGGTGTCGGTCTTCGTCCGTGACCACGGCCCCGGCTTCGACCCGGACGACGTGCCCGAGGACCGGATGGGCGTACGGGAGTCGATCATCGGCCGGATGAAGCGCAACGGCGGCACCGCGAAGGTGCGGCCCGCGCCCGACGGCGGGACCGAGGTCGAGCTGGAGATGGAGAGGGCAGATGACTGACGCAGTGTCGGCTACGGGGGCGGCAGAGCCGGAGCGGCGGGCCCGGGTGGTGCTGGTGGACGACCACCGGATGTTCCGCACCGGGGTCCGGGCCGAGATCGGCCGGACGGAGCTGACCGGCATCGACGTGGTGGGGGAGGCCGACGACGTCGAGTCGGCGGTCAAGGTGGTGGCCGAGACCAGGCCGGACGTGGTGCTGCTCGACGTCCACCTGCCCGGCGGCGGCGGGGTCGAGGTGCTGCGCCGCTCCGCGCCGGTGATGGCCGACCCGAACGGGGTCCGCTTCCTGGCGCTCTCCGTCTCGGACGCGGCCGAGGACGTGATCGGGGTCATCCGCGGCGGTGCCCGCGGCTACGTGACCAAGACCATCACCGGCACCGACCTGGTCAACGCGGTCTTCCGGATCGCCGACGGCGACGCGGTCTTCTCGCCCCGGCTGGCCGGCTTCGTGCTGGACGCCTTCGCCGCCACCGACACCCCGCCGGTCGACGAGGACCTGGACCGGCTGACCCAGCGCGAGCGCGAGGTGCTGCGGCTGATCGCCCGCGGCTACGCGTACAAGGAGATCGCCAAGCAGCTCTTCATCTCGGTGAAGACGGTGGAGTCGCACGTCTCGGCGGTGCTGCGCAAGCTCCAGTTGAGCAACCGTCACGAGCTGACCCGCTGGGCCACCGCGCGCCGGCTGGTCTGACGGGTACCCACCACCCGTTCGGGTGGACACGAACGGGCACTGCGGCGTACGGCCGGGTGCCCGTCCGTGTGCCACGGGAGGGTAAAGGCGGTGGGGGAGCGTCGGGACAGCGGGCCGCGGGTTGGTTAGGGTGAGACCGCTTTTCGGCCGGGCCCCCCGTCGGCCGCACCCTCACCCCCGAAGGTCCTCATGCTCACCTCTCCCTGGGCGGGCAGCCGCTCCGCACCCCTTGCCGAGCCCGTCGTGATCGCCGCCCCGGAGCGCCGCGGCGGACGGCTCCACGTGCTGGACGCGCTGCGGCTCATCGCCGCCGTCTCGGCGATGACCTGGCACTACGCCGGGTTCCAGCGGTTCAGTCCGATCTGGGGCGACACCACGCCGGCCAAGGCGGTCCCGCTGCTCCACCCGTTCGCCGTGTACGGCTGGGTCGGCGTCGAGCTCTTCTTCCTGATCAGCGGCTTCGTGATCTGCATGTCCGTCTGGGGGCGCAGCGTCGGACAGTTCGTCACCTCGCGGGTGAGCCGGCTGTTCCCGGCCTACTGGGCCGGCGTGCTGATGACCTCGGCGATGCTCTTCCTGGTCAAGCCGGTCTGGGACGAGGGCGCCCGGGACTGGGAGTTCACCGACATCCTGACCAATCTGACGATGATGCAGAACGGCATCGGCGGCCAGGACCTGGACGGCGTGTACTGGACGCTCTGGCTGGAGCTGCGGTTCTACGTGCTGATCGGCCTGCTGGCGCTCTGGGGGCTGACCTACCGCCGGGTGGTGGCCTTCTGCGGGGTGTGGACGCTGCTCTCGGTCTTCGCCACCAACAGCCCGATCCCGCTGATCGGGGTGATGACCTTCCCGCAGTACTCGCCGTACTTCATCTCCGGCGTCGCGATGTACCTGATGTACCGCTTCGGGCCCAACCTGCTGCTCTGGGGGCTGATCGGGCTCAACTGGCTGCTCGCGCAGAACCAGCTCCGCGGCGTGGTCGCCATTTACTCCTGGGACGCCAAGGAGCACGTCTCGTTCGGCGTCGCCTTCGCCCTGATCACGCTGGCCTTCCTGGCCATGATCGGGGTGGCGCTGGGCAAGTTCGACTGGGTGCGGTGGAAGTGGCTGACGGTGGCCGGCGCGCTGACCTACCCGGTCTACCTGCTGCACCAGCAGCTCGGCTGGTGGGTCATCCGTGAACTGCACGACCGGATGAACCCGTACCTGCTGCTGGCCGGGCTGATGGCCACCATACTGCTGGTCGCCTGGCTGCTCCACCGGCTGGTCGAGCGGCCGCTGGGGAGCCTGCTGAAGCGGAAGATGGAGCAGGGCCTGCGACAGGTCAGGACCGCCTCCCAGCCGCCGGTCCGCCGGGGCTGACCGGGGCGGAGGAACGGACGAGGGCGGGGTCCGACGGAACGGTGGTTGCCGTTCCGTCGACGATGAACACGCTGCTGCTGGGTGAAGCGGCGGATGCTGCCGATCTGAACCTTGGTGCCGGAGGAGGTCTCCAGCCACTGGCCGGGCTGGAGCTGCTC
>NZ_JBSGEL010000028.1:0-104201 GCF_053602875.1 Kitasatospora sp. NPDC004289
GGGGCGCGAGGAACTGCGCGAGACGGAAGAAGCAGACCCGTGTGCCGGGTACGGAGAGCCACTTGCACGTGAGTGTCCGTACCCGGCACACGGGTCGTCGCGTTCCCCTGCGCGCAGTTCCCCGCGCCCCTGTCGGCCCTGGCGGGCCTCCGGGCGGGCGCGCTACGAACGCAGGTACGTCAACACCGCGAGCACCCGCCGGTGGTCCTCCGAGCTCTGCCCCAGGCCCAGCTTCAGGAAGATGTTGCTGACGTGCTTCTCCACCGCCCCGTCGGAGACCACCAGCTGCCGGGCGACCGCCGCGTTGGTGCGCCCCTCGGCCATCAGCCCGAGCACCTCCCGCTCCCTCGGCGTCAGCCCCGCCAGCGCGTCGCCCTTGCGGCTGCGCATCAGCAGCTGCTGCACCACCTCCGGGTCCAGCGCCGTCCCGCCCCCGGCCACCCGCACCACCGCGTCGACGAACTCCCGCACCTCCGCCACCCGGTCCTTCAACAGGTACCCGACCCCCCGGGTGGACCCGGCCAGCAGCTCCCCCGCGTACTTCTCCTCGACGTACTGGGAGAGCACCAGCACCCCCAGCTCGGGGTACAGCCCGCGCAGCGCCACGCACGCCCGCACCCCCTCGTCGGTGTGCGTCGGCGGCATCCGCACGTCGGCGACCACCACGTCCGGCAGGGCGTCCTCCGCCGCCAGCCCCTGGACGGTGCGCAGCAGCGCCTCGCCGTCACCGACCCCGGCCACCACCTCCAGGCCCCGGTCGGTGAGGAGCCGGGTGAGGCCCTCGCGGAGCAGTACGGAGTCCTCGGCGATGACGACGCGCAGCATGACGGCCCTTCGAACGACGGCGGCAGGTTTCGAAACCAGTCTCTCCCACCCTGACAGCCTGTCAGCCCACGGGCGGAGGCCCTGCCGCCCAACGGCATACCGCGGGATGACCCGGGATCGTGCCTCGTGCCGTCTCCGGCCCGCCGCCCCGCTCCTAGCGTGGAAGCAGGACCACGAGAGGGGGCGGCCACCATGGCTTCGCTGGGGCGTTACACCGTCAAGGAGTTCCTGGGCCAGGCCCGCCAACTGGTGCTGACCGGGGTGGCGGTGGCGGTCGGGGTGGCGTTCCTGGTGCTGTCGGTTGGGGCGAGCGGCGCCCTGGTGGACTCGTTCTCGCAGACCGCCGCCACCGAGGTCGGCCCGGGCGCGGTGCAGGTGACCGCCGCCGAGGGCCGGGCCCGGGAGGGCCTGCCGGCGGACGCGGCCCGCCGGGCCGCCCGGGTGCCCGGGGTGGCCGCGGTGGCCGAGCGGCTGACCGGCCGCGGCACGGTGCTCACCGCCTCGGGCCGCCCGCTGGACGAGGCCGCCGTGGTGACCTCGGTGGCCGCCGACCCGGCGCTGCGCTGGCAGCGGCTGGCGGAGGGCTCCTGGCCGTCCCGGGACGGTGAGCTGCTGCTGGACCGGGCCACCGCCGACCGCCTCGGCGTCTCCCCGGGCGGGCAGGTCGCGGTGCTCCGGGCCGACGGCTCCACCGGGCGGGCCGCCCTGACCGGCCTGCTGGACACCGGAGGCTCGCCGACCCTGTCCGGCCACCCGGTGCTCGGCCTGCCGCACGACGCGGCCGCCGCCTGGGCGGCCCGCCTGACGGCCGCTCAGCTCGACCTGGCCCTGTCCCCCGGCACCGATCCGGCCGCCGCCGCGAAGGCAGTCGGGCAGGCGCTCGGCGACGGCGCGGCGGCCCGTACCCGGGCTGCCTCGGTGGAGGAGGCGAGGAGCGGCAGCAGGGCGATGTACTCGGTGGTGCTGGCGGCCGCGCTCTCCTTCGTGCTGATCGCCCTGGCGGTGGCCCGGATGGTGGTCACCAACACCTTCTCCGTGGTGCTGGCCCAGCGCGCCCGGCAGTTGGCGCTGCTGCGCTGCGTGGGCGCCTCGCGGCGGCAGGTGCGGCGGATGATCCTGGTGCAGGGGCTGATGCTCGGGGTGCTGGCCTCGGCCGCCGGGCTGGTGGCCGGTGCGCTGGCCTGTCTGCTGGGCACCGGGGTGCTGGCCCTGCTCGACCTCGGGCCCGTCTCGGTCTCGCTGCTGCCGTCCTGGCCGGTCTTCCTGACGGCGGGTCTGTTCGGACTGCTGCTGACCGCGCTGGCGGTGCGGCGCCCGGCGCGGCTGGCCTCCGCGGTACCGCCGGTGGCAGCGCTCTCCGAGTCCGGCGCGGCCCTGCCCGAGCTCGGCAACAGGTACCTGCGCGGGGCGGTCTCGGCGCTGCTGCTCGGCTTCGGCGTGCTGATGCTGGTGATCGGCGGTCAGGGCGGTTCGGCCGTCGCCCTGCTGGCCGTCACGGTGGGCGCGGTCTCCAGCTTCTTCGGCGTCCTGCGGCTGGCCCGCTTCCTGCTGCCGCCGGTGGTCTCGCTGCTCGGCCTGCCGGCCCGCCGGGCCTTCGGCACCACGGGGCGGCTGGCCGCCCAGCAGCTGCGCGCCAACCCCGGCCGCACCGGCTCGGCCGCCTCGGCCCTGCTGGTCGGGGTCACGGTGGCGGTCTCGGCGGCCACCGCGATCTCGGCGGCGGGCGGTTCGCTGGAGGAGATGCTGAGCGCCCGTCAGCCCGGCGCCTTCGCCCTGGCCACCGAGGACGGCCGGATCCCGGCCGGCGCGCTGGCGGCCCTGGAGCGCCGCCCCGAACTGTCCGTCACCCCCGTGCGCAGCGCCACCCTCCGCCTCGGCGGCAAGGACACCGTGGTGGCCGCCGCCGACCCGGCCCGGCTGAACGGCTCCTCCGAGGGCGTCGGCGAGGCCCGTGCCCTGCGCGACGGCGAGGCCCTCGCCACCGGCCCCGCCGCAGCGCTCCGGCTCCCGGACGGCACCTCCTGGCAGACCCGCCCCGGCCCCTCGGCCCTCCCGTACGCCCTGCTCCCCGAGGCCACCGTGTACGTCACCCCGGCCACCCTGGCGAAGGCCGCGCCCGATGCCGCCGTGGCCACCGCCTGGATCGCCGCCGCCGGCTCCGCCGACCGCGCCGCAGCCCGCCGCGCGGTGGACGAGGCCCTGGCCGGCTTCCCCTCCGTCCGGGTCACCGACTCCGCCTCCGAGGCGGCGTACGTCCGGGACGTGCTGGACACCATGCTGACGGTCTCCACCGCACTGCTCGGCTTCTCGATGGTGATCGCCGCGATCGGGGTGGCCGCCACCCTGACCCTCTCGGTGGACGAGCGCACCCGGGAGCTCGGCATGCTGCGGGCGATCGGCCTGACCGGGGAGCAGCTGCGCTCCCTGCTCACCCTGGAGGCCGCCCTGCTGGCCCTCGGCGGCGCCGTCGCGGGCACCGCCCTGGGCGGCCTCTACGGGGTCCTGGCGGCCCGCTCGGTGACCGGCGAGGGACTCTCCCTGGCCTTCCTCCCCTACGGCACCGTCACCCTGGTCCTGGCTGCCGCGGCCCTCCTCGGGGTGGCGGCCTCGGTGCTCCCGGCCCGCCGCGTCCGGCGCATGCGCATCGTCCAGGCCCTGCACGCGCCCTGACCGGCCGGGCCTAGGGGCCGAAGGCCCCGGGGGCGCGAGGAACTGCGCGAATCGGAAGTCGGCCCGGCGTGAGACCGGGGCACGCCGGCCAGTTGCACGTGCTGCCGTTCCCCGGCGCGACTACATGGTGCGGATGGCCACCGCGTCGCAGAGCCCCTGGAGGGCGGCCTTGGCCGGGCAGTCCGGCAGCGGGGCCAGCAGGGCGCGGGCCTCCTCCGCGTAGCCGAGGGTCTCCCGGCGGGCCCGCTCCAGCGCGGGGTGGCGGCGGAGCAGCCGCAGCGCCTCCGCGTGCAGCTCGTCGTCCTCGGCGAGGTCGAGCTCCAGCAGCTCCCGCAGGCGGACGTCCTCCGGGTCGCCCTCCTCCACCGGCATCTGACGCAGCAGCAGGATCGGCAGCGTCGGCACGCCCTCGCGCAGGTCGGTCCCGGGGGTCTTGCCGGACTCGTGGCCGTCGCTGGCGATGTCCAGCACGTCGTCGGCGAGTTGGAAGGCGGTGCCCATCCGCTCGCCGTACTGCCGGAGGATCTCGACCGTCTCCGGCGTGGCCCCGGCCATCAGCGCGCCGAGGTGACAGGCGACGGCGACCAGGGAGCCGGTCTTGCCCGCGATCACGTCGAGGTAGTGCCGCAGCGGGTCGTCCCCGGGCCGCGGCCCGGCGGTCTCCAGGATCTGACCGGTCACCAGGCGCTCGAAGGCGTCGGCCTGGATGCGGACCGCCTCCGGCCCGAGGTCGGCCAGCACCTGGGAGGCGCGGGAGAACAGGAAGTCGCCGGTCAGGATGGCCACCGAGTTGTCCCAGCGGGAGTTGGCGCTCGGGGCGCCGCGCCGCACGGGCGCCTCGTCCATCACGTCGTCGTGGTACAGCGTCGCCAGGTGGGTCAGCTCGACCACCACCGCGGACGGGACCACCCCCGGCGCGTACGGGTCGCCGAACTGCGCCGCCAGCATCACCAGCAGCGGGCGGAAGCGCTTGCCGCCGGCCTCGATCAGGTGGCTCGCGGTGACCGTGATGAACGGCACCTCGCTCTTGGCGGCCTCCAGCAGCGAGGTCTCGACCGCGTCCATCCCGGCCTGGACGTCGCTGGTCAGATCGCGGTCCTGCACGGTCAGCCCGAAGGGCCCCACGACGGTCACGCAGACCACTCCTGTCCCTGGTCGATTAGCGGCCCGGTCCCTGAGTGCCGCCGCTGGCCTACTAGGAGGGTATCCGGTCGCGAGTCGATCACTGCACGGGCGTGCGGACCAACAGTCGACCGTGCACGGAACGGGGCCCGTAGCCAGCGGCTACGGGCCCCAGGGTGGTTCCTCAACGGGTGAAGACGGAGGCCGAGGAGGCCAGGTCGAGGAAGTACTGCGGGGCCAGGCCCAGGACCAGGGTGACCACCACGCCGAGGGCGATGGCGGTGCTGGTCATCACCGAGGGGACGGCCACGGCGGGGCCGCCGGGGCGCGGGTCGGAGAAGAACATCAGGACGATGACCTTGATGTAGAAGAAGGCGGCCACCGCGGAGGAGAGCACGCCGACGATCACCAGCGGGGTGGCTCCGCCGGCCGCCGCCGCCTGGAAGACGGCGAACTTGCCGGTGAAGCCGGAGGTGAGCGGGATGCCGGCGAAGGCCAGCAGGAAGAGGGCGAAGACGGCCGCCAGGAGCGGGGAGCGGCGGCCGAGGCCGGCCCAGCTGGAGAGGTGGGTGGCCTCGCCCTTGGAGTCGCGGACCAGGGTCACCACGGCGAAGGCGCCGAGGGTGACGAAGGAGTACGCCGCGAGGTAGAAGAGCACCGCCCCGACGCCCTGCTTGTTGGAGGCGATCACGCCGGTCAGGATGAAGCCGGCGTGGGCGATCGAGGAGTAGGCCAGCAGCCGCTTGACGTCCTGCTGGGTGACGGCCAGCACCGCGCCGACCACCATGGTCAGGATCGCCACGCCCCACATGACGGGCCGCCAGTCCCAGCGCAGGCCGGGGAAGGCGACGTAGAACAGCCGCAGGAAGGCGCCGAAGGCGGCGGTCTTGGTGGCGGCGGCCATGAAGCCGGTGACCGGGGTCGGGGCTCCCTGGTAGACGTCCGGGGTCCAGGAGTGGAACGGCACCGCGCCGACCTTGAAGAGCAGGCCGACCGAGAGGATCGCGAGGCCGATCAGCAGCAGCGCGTCGTTCTGGGTGGTGTTCGCCAGTGCGGGGGTGACCTGGGCGACGCCGGAGACCACGTCGGCGATGCCGGACAGCCGGACCGTCCCGGCGTAGCCGTAGAGCAGTGCGGTGCCGAACAGGAAGAAGGCCGAGGCGAAGGCGCCGAGCAGGAAGTACTTGACGGCGGCCTCCTGGGAGAGCAGCCGCCGGCGCCGGGCCAGCGCGCAGAGCAGGTAGAGCGGGAGGGAGAAGACCTCCAGCGCGATGAACATGGTCAGCAGGTCGTTGGCCGCCGGGAAGAGCAGCATGCCGCCGACCGCGAAGAGCGTGAGCGGGTAGACCTCGGTGGAGGTGAAGCCGGCCTTGGTGGCCTGCCGCTCCTGCTCGCTGCCGGGCACCGCGGCGCCCTGGGCCGCGAAGGCGTCCACCCCGTGGCCGTTCAGGCGCGGCTCCAACCGCCGCTCGGCGTAGGTGAGGACGGCCATCACGGCGGTCAGCAGGATGACGCCCTGGAGGAAGAGCGCGGGGCCGTCGATGGCGACCGCGCCCATGGCCAGCAGCCCGGACTCGGTGGTGGCGTGGCCCTGGGCGGCCAGCACCACCACGGCCGCGAAGGAGGCCGCGAGGCCGAGCAGCGCGATGGTGACCTGGGCGCCGTAGCGGGCCCGTCGGGGCAGGAAGGCCTCGGCGAGGATGCCGAGCAGGGCCGCCCCGAGCACGATCAGCATCGGGGAGAGCTGGCCGTACTCGACGTGCGGGGCCGGGATGCTGGGGCTGTTGCCGCCGGCCGCTGTGAGCCAACCGGTCACTTGTGCTCACCTCCGGTGGTGGCGGCGACCGGGTGGGCCGGTGCCGGGTCGGTCTGGTGGACCTGGGAGAGCGTGGCGTCCACCGCCGGGTTGACCAGGTCGGTGAGCGGCTTGGGGTAGACGCCCAGGAGGATGGTCAGGGCCACCAGCGGTGCCACCACGGCGAGTTCGCGGACCTTCAGGTCCGGCATGCCCTCGACCTGGGGGGTGACCGGGCCGGTCATGGTGCGCTGGTAGAGCAGCAGCGCGTACAGCGCGGCCAGCACGATGCCGAGGGTGGCCACGATGCCCACCGCCGGGTACTTGGCGAAGGTGCCGACCAGCACCAGGAACTCGCTGACGAACGGGGCGAGCCCGGGCAGCGAGAGGGTGGCCAGGCCGCCGATCAGGAAGGTGCCGGCCAGCACCGGGGCCACCTTCTGCACGCCGCCGAAGTCGGCGATCAGGCGCGAGCCCCGGCGGGAGATCAGGAAGCCGGCCACCAGCATCCAGGCGGCGGTGGAGATGCCGTGGTTGACCATGTAGAGCGTGGCACCGCTCTGCGCCTGGCTGGTGAAGGCGAAGACGCCCATGATGATGAAGCCGAAGTGCGAGATGGAGGCGTACGCCACCAGCCGCTTGATGTCCTTCTGCCCCACCGCGAGCAGCGCGCCGTAGACGATCCCGATCAGCGAGAGCACCAGGATCGCCGGCCCGAAGTCCTTGGAGGCCTCCGGGAACAGGCCCAGGCAGAACCGGAGCATCGCGAAGGTGCCGACCTTGTCGACCACCGCCGTGATCAGCACGGCCGTTCCGGCGGTGGCCTCGCCCATCGCGTTCGGCAGCCAGGTGTGCAGCGGCCAGAGCGGGGCCTTCACCGCGAAGGCGAAGAAGAAGCCGAGGAAGAGCGCCTTCTCGGCGGCCGGGTCGATGTTCAGCTTGCCGTCGGCGATGGCCGAGCTCAGCGTCGGCAGGTCGAAGGTGGGCAGGCCCTGGTCGGCGGCGACCACGTAGAGCCCGATCACGGCGGCCAGCATGACCAGCCCGCCGAGCAGGTTGTAGAGCAGGAACTTGACGGCGGCGTACGAGCGTTGGGCGCTCGCGTCCGGGCCGCCCGCGCGGTCGCCGAAGCCGCCGATCAGGAAGTACATCGGGATCAGCATGGCTTCGAAGAAGACGTAGAACACGAAGACGTCGGTGGCCAGGAAGGAGACCAGGACCATCGCCTCGACCGCCAGCACCAGGGCGAAGAAGCCCTGGGTGCGGCGCAGGTTCTCGAAGGTGCCGTCCGGGTTCTGGATCGGCTCCGCGTCGTGCCAGGAGGCCAGCATCACGATCGGCACCAGCACCGCGGTGAGCAGCACCAGCACCGCGCCGATGCCGTCCACGCCGAGCGAGAAGGTGATCCCGAAGGACTTGATCCAGCTGTACGACTCGGTCAACTGGTAACGGGCGCCGCCCGGTTCGAACTCGGTGACGACCAGCGCGGCCAGTACCAGGGTGGCCAGTGAGAGGGCCAGCGCGGCGACCTTGGCGGTCCGCCGGCGGGCCTCGGTGGAGCCGCCGGGCAGTGCCGCGGTGAGCACTGCCCCGACGGCCGGGACGGCACAGGTGGCGGTCAGCAGATAGCTCATCGCCTTACCTCCCAAGCGAATTCACGATCCATCACACGGACCTCATCAGGAGAGTGGTGGCGACCAGCACCAACGTGCCGCCGAACATGGAGAGCGCGTAGCTGCGCACGAAGCCGGTCTGGGTGCGGCGCAGCCGGGCGGAGATGCCGCCGATCGCGGCGGCCACGCCGTTCACCGTGCCGTCCACCACCTTGCTGTCCGCGTAGACCAGCGAGGCGGTGAGCGCGGAGCCGGGGCGGACCAGGACGGCGTGGTTGAAGTCGTCCTGGAGCAGGTCGCGGCGGGCCGCCCGGGTGAGCAGCGAGCCGACCGGCGGGGTGACCGGCACCGATCCGCGGCCGTACATCAGCCAGGAGACCAGCACGCCGCCGGCCACGCAGACCGAGGTGAGCACGGTGACGGTGGTGGCGTTCAGCGGCGAGTGGCCGTGGGCCAGGCCGGTGACGGGCTCCAGCCAGCCGACGAAGGACTCGTTCAGCGCGAAGATCCCACCGGCGAAGACCGAGCCGAAGGCCAGCACGACCATCGGCAGGGTCATGCTGGCCGGGGACTCGTGCGGGTGCGGCTCGTGGCCCTCGGCGTCGGGCTGCCAGCGCTTCTCGCCGAAGAAGGTCAGGATCATCACCCGGGTCATGTAGAACGCGGTGACGGCGGCGCCGACCAGGGTGCAGACGCCGAGGATCCAGCCCTCGGTGCCGCCCTTGGCGAAGGCCGCCTCGATGATCAGGTCCTTGGAGAAGAAGCCGGACAGGCCGGGGAAGCCGATGATCGCCAGGTAGCCGAGGCCGAAGGTCACGAAGGTGACCGGCATCTTCTTGCGCAGACCGCCGTAGTGACGCATGTTCACCTCGTCGTTCATGCCGTGCATGACCGATCCGGCGCCGAGGAAGAGCCCGGCCTTGAAGAAGCCGTGGGTCACCAGGTGCATGATGGCGAAGGCGTAGCCGATCGGGCCGAGGCCCGCGGCCAGCACCATGTAGCCGATCTGCGACATGGTCGAGCCGGCGAGCGCCTTCTTGATGTCGTCCTTGGCGCAACCGACGATCGCACCGAAGAGCAGGGTGACGGCACCGACCACCACGACCACGGTCTGGGCGTCCGGAGCCAGGTCGAAGATGGCCGAGGAGCGGGTGATCAGGTAGACCCCGGCGGTCACCATGGTGGCCGCGTGGATGAGGGCGGAGACCGGGGTCGGGCCCTCCATCGCGTCGCCGAGCCAGGACTGCAGCGGTACCTGGGCGGACTTGCCGCAGGCGGCCAGCAGCAGCATCAGGGCGATCGCGGTGAGCTTGCCCTCGCTCGCCTGGTCGGCGGTGCCGAACACCCCGGTGAAGGAGAGGTCGCCGAACTCGACGAACATCAGCATGATGCCGATCGACAGCCCGAGGTCGCCGACCCGGTTGACCAGGAAGGCCTTCTTGGCCGCCACGGCCGCGCTGGGCTTGTGCTGCCAGAAGCCGATCAGCAGGTACGAGGCCAGGCCGACTCCCTCCCAACCCGCGTACAGCAGCAGGTAGTTGTCCGCCAGCACCAGGAGCAGCATGGCGGCCAGGAAGAGGTTGAGGTAGGCGAAGAAGCGGCGGCGGCGCTCGTCGTGCGCCATGTAGCCCATCGAGTAGATGTGGATGAGCGTGCCGACACCGGAGATCAACAGGACGAAGGTGACCGAGAGTTGGTCCAGCTGGAAGGCCAGGTCGGCCTTGAAGCCGCCCACCTCGATCCAGGTGAAGAGCTTGGAGGTCAGCGTCCGGTGCTCGGCGTCCTTGCCGAGCAGGTCGAGGAAGAGCGTCAGGCCGAGGCCGAAGGAGGCGGCGGCCAGCGCGGTGGCCAGCCAGTGACCGAAGCGGTCGAGGAGCCGGCCGCCGAGCAGCAGCAGGGCGGCTCCGGCCAGCGGCGCTGCCACCAGCAGCGGAATGAGTGAGTTCACCGTGGGCCCTCCGCCTACAGCTTCATCAGGTTGCTGTCATCGACCGAAGCCGAGTGCCTGGACCGGAAGATGGACACGATGATGGCGAGGCCGACCACGACCTCGGCCGCCGCGACCACCATGGTGAAGAACGCGATGATCTGGCCGTCCAGGTTGCCGTGCAGCCGGGAGAAGGTGACCAGGGCCAGGTTCGAGGCGTTGAGCATCAGCTCGACGCACATGAAGAGCACGATCGCGTTGCGCCGGATCAGCACGCCGGAGGCGCCGATGGTGAACAACAGGGCGGAGAGGTAGAGGTAGTTGACGGGGTTCACTCCGCCTCCTCCTTGCTCAGGACGGGCGTGACGGCCTTGCGCGGGCCGGCCACCGCGGGCCGGGCCGACGGGGCGCGGCCCAGGTACTCGGCGGTGCGGCCCTCCAGCTCGGCCATCCGCTCCAGCATGTCGTGGCTGACGTCGCGGATCTGGCCGCGCTCGCGCAGCGTGCCCATCACCGAGTCCTCGCTGATGGTGCCGTCCGGCAGCAGGGCCGGGATGTCCACCGCGTTGTGCCGGGCGTACACGCCGGGGGCGGGCAGCGGCGGCACCTGGATGTTGTCGCGGACCCGCTGGTCGGCCAACTGCCGCTGGGTGAGCGGGGCTTCGACGTGCTCGCGGTGGGTCAGCACCATCGCGCCGATGGCCGCGGTGATCAGCAGCGCACCGGTGAGCTCGAAGGCCCAGACGTAGTCGGTGAACAGCAGCCGGGCCAGGCCCTGGACGTTCCCCTCGGCGTTGGCCTCGGCCAGTCCGCTGAAGGAGGAGAGCTTGGCGTTGGAGATGCCGGCGATCAGCAGCACGCCGAAGCCGAGGCCGCAGAGCACCGCGGCGATCCGCTGGCCCTTGAGCTGCTCCTTCAGCGAGTCGGCGCTCGTCACGCCGACCAGCATCAGCACGAACAGGAAGAGCATCATGATCGCGCCGGTGTAGACGACGATCTGCACCACGCCCAGGAAGACCGCGCCCTGGGCCAGGTAGCAGACCGCCAGGGCCATCATGGTGGCGGCCAGGCAGAGCGCGCTGTGCACCGCCTTCTTGAGCAGCAGCATGCCGAGCGCACCGCCGACGGCGATCACGGCGAGGATCCAGAACTGGACCGCCTCTCCGGTGGAGGTCATGACTGCGCCTCCTTCTCCCGGTCGGTGCGCTCCTGCTGGACGGTGCCGGGAGCGGCCGCGGTGATCTCGCCCCGGTAGTACGCGCCCTCGTCGGCCCCCGGGTAGTAGGCGTGCGGCGCCTCGACCATGCCCTCGGTGAGCCCCACCAGCAGCTGCTCCTTGGTGAAGATCAGGTCGGCCCGGGAGGAGTCGGCCAGCTCGTACTCGTTGGTCATGGTGAGCGCCCGGGTCGGGCAGGCCTCGATGCAGAGCCCGCACAGGATGCAGCGGGCGTAGTTGATCTGGTAGACCGCGCCGTAGCGCTCACCCGGCGAGTAGCGCTCCTCGTCGGTGTTGTCCGCGCCCTCGACGTAGATCGCGTCGGCCGGACAGGCCCAGGCGCAGAGCTCGCAGCCGACGCACTTCTCCAGGCCGTCCGGGTGCCGGTTCAGCTGGTGCCGGCCGTGGAAGCGGGGAGCGGTGGGCTTCTTCTGCTCCGGGTACTGCTCGGTGAGCCGCTTCTTGAACATGGCCTTGAAGGTCACGCCGAAGCCAGCGGCCGGGCCGAGGATGGACGGCTTCTCAGCCTTCTCGTCCGACATCGTCTCAGCTCCCTTCCGCGGAGTTGGAGTTGGCGCCGTTCAGGGCGTCCTGGAGTTGCGGGGCCCGGCTGCGACGGCGGGGCACCGGGGGGAGCTGCTGACCGGGCAGCGGCGGGACGGGGTAGCCGCCCGCCATCGGGTCGAACTCGGTCTCGGCGGCGGCCGGCTGCTCCGGCTCCTTGGCCTTGACCACGTCGCGGAGCAGGAACAGCAGCAGCACCACCAGCACCGGTGCGCCGACGTACAGCACCACCTGGCCGAAGTCGTAGCCCTCGTTGCGCAGCGCGCGGACGGTGGCCACCATCACCAGCCAGACCAGCGAGACCGGGATCAGCACCTTCCAGCCCAGCTTCATGAACTGGTCGTAGCGGAACCGGGGCAGGGTGCCGCGCAGCCAGATGAAGAAGAACAGCAGCAGCTGGATCTTCAGGGTGATCCAGAGCATCGGCCACCAACCGTGGTTGGCGCCCTCCCAGAAGGCGGAGATCGGGTACGGGGCCCGCCAGCCGCCCAGGAAGAGGGTGGAGGCGACCGCCGAGACGGTGACCATGTTGACGTACTCGGCCAGCATGAACATCGCGAACTTCAGCGAGGAGTACTCGGTGTTGAAGCCGCCGACCAGCTCGCCCTCGGCCTCGGGGAGGTCGAACGGGGCGCGGTTGGTCTCACCGACCATCGCGATGACGTAGACGATGAACGACACCGGCAGCAGCACCGCGAACCAGGTCGGCTGCTGGGAGGCGACGATCTCCGAGGTGGACATCGAGCCGGAGTAGATGAAGACCGCCGCGAAGGACAGGCCCATCGCGATCTCGTAGGAGATCATCTGCGCCGAGGAGCGCAGCCCGCCGAGCAGCGGGTAGGTCGAGCCGGAGGACCAGCCCGCCAGCACGATCCCGTAGATGCCGACCGAGGCCACCGCCAGGATGTAGAGCAGGGCGATCGGCAGGTCGGTCAGCTGCATCGGGGTGCGGGTGCCGAAGATGGAGACCTCGTTGCCGGCCGGGCCGAACGGGATCACCGCGAAGGCCATGAAGGCCGGGATCGCGGCGACGATCGGTGCCAGGACGTAGACCACCTTGTCGGCGCCGGTGACCACCAGGTCTTCCTTCAGCGCCAGCTTCACGCCGTCGGCCAGCGACTGCAGCATGCCCCACGGGCCGTGCCGGTTGGGGCCGATGCGCAGCTGCATCCAGGCCACGACCTTGCGCTCCCAGACGATCGCGATCAGCACGGTGCCGACCAGGAAGGCGAAGACGAACACCGCCTTGATCAGCACCAGCCACCACGGGTCGCGCCCGAAGAAGCCGAGGGTCTCGTATGCGGCCAGCGTCATGACTCCTCCGCCGGGGCGATGGTCACCAGGTGTCCGGTGGTGGTGCCGAGGGTGCGGAAGGCGCCGCCCGGCGTGGAGTTGAGGGGCAGCCAGACGGTGCGGTCGGGCTGCTCGGGGTTGAGCTCCAGCGGCAGGACCAGCGAACCGCCGGGGCCGGTGATCCGCAGTGCCTCCTCCGCGCCGATCTCGGCGGCGGTGGCGGGCGAGATCCGGGCCACCGCGGCGTGCCGGGTGCCGGCCAGGTGCTCGTCACCGGTCTGCAGGGTGCCGTTGTCCAGCAGCATCCGGTGGCCGGCCAGCACGGCCTGGCCGGTGGCCGGGCGGGGCAGCGGGGCGGGGGCGGCGTTCGGAGCGGTGGGCAGGTCGCCCTCCCACGGGGCGAAACGGTCCAGCTCCAGCCGGGCGGCCCGGACGTCGCCGAGGGCGATCGGGCGGCCCAGGGCGTCGGCCAGCATGCTCAGCACCCGGACGTCCGGGTGCAGTTGGCGGGCCATCAGCTGGTCGGGCTTGAGCGCGGCCTCGAACATCCGCACCCGGCCCTCCCAGTCGAGGTAGGTGCCCGCCTTCTCGGTGACCGCGGCCACCGGCAGCACCACGTCGGCCTGCGCCGTGACGGCGGAGGGGCGCAGCTCCAGCGAGACGGTGAACCGGACCCGGGCCAGCGCCTCGTCGGCCAGCGCCGGGTCGGCCAGGTCGTCCGGGTCGACCCCGCCGATCACCAGCGCGTCCAGGTCGCCGTGGGCGGCGGCCGCCAGGATCTGGTCGGTGTCCCGGCCGAGGCGGGCCGGGAGTTCGGCCGCGCCCCAGATGCCGGCGGTCTCGGACCGGGCGTCGGTGGAGCTGACCGGACGGCCGCCGGGCAGCAGGCCGGGCAGCGCACCGGCCTCCACCGCACCGCGCTCACCGGCCCGGCGCGGCACCCAGGCCAGCCGGGCGCTGGTGGCGGCGGCCAGCCGCAGCGCGGCGGTCAGCCCGCCGGGCACGGTGGCGAGGCGCTCGCCGACCAGGATCACCGCACCGGCCTGGCGCAGGAGTTGACCCGCGCGGCCGGCGTCGTCGCCGAGTGCGGTGTCCTCCGCGAGGGCGGTCAGCCACTCGGCCTCGGTGCCGGGCGCGGCCGGGAGCAGCGCGCCGTGCAGCTTGGCCAGTCCCCGGCTGCGGTGCGAGGCGACCGAGAAGACCTGGAGCCCCTTGGCCCGGTTGGCCTTGCGCAGCCGCAGGAAGACGATCGGCGACTCCTCCTCGGGCTCGAAGCCCGCGAGCAGCACGGCCGGTGCGGCCTCCAGCGCCTCGTACGAGACGCCTTCGCCGTCCAGGTCCACGCCGGTGCCGGCCACCTCGGAGGCCAGGAAGTCGGCCTCCTCGGCGGAGAGCGGGCGGGCCCGGAAGTCGACGTCGTTGGTGCCGAGCGCGACCCGGGCGAACTTGCCGTAGCCGTAGGCGTCCTCGACCGTGACGCGGCCGCCCGCCAGGACGGCGGCCTTGGCGCCGCGCAGCCCCTCGGCGGCGAAGGCCAGTGCCTCCGGCCAGGAGACGGCGACGAGTTCGCCGTCCTTGCGGATCATCGGGCTGGTCAGCCGGTCCCGCTGCTGGGCGTAGCGGAAGGCGAAGCGGCCCTTGTCGCAGTTCCACTCCTCGTTCACCGCCGGGTCGTCCCCGGCCAGCCGGCGGAGCACCTTGCCGCGGCGGTGGTCGGTGCGCTGGGCGCAGCCGGAGGAGCAGTGCTCGCAGACGCTGGGCGAGGAGACCAGGTCGAACGGGCGGGAGCGGAAGCGGTAGGCGGCCGAGGTGAGCGCGCCGACCGGGCAGATCTGGATGGTGTTGCCGGAGAAGTAGGACTCGAAGTCGTCCCCGGCCCCGGTGCCGACCTGCTGGTTGGCGCCGCGCTCCAGCAGGTCGATGAACGGGTCACCGGCCACCTGCTCGGAGAAGCGGGTGCAGCGGGCGCAGAGCACGCAGCGCTCGCGGTCCAGCAGCACCTGGGTGGAGACCGGCAGCGGCTTGGGGTAGGTGCGCTTCATCCCGTCGAAGCGGGTGTCGCTGTCGCCGGTGGACATCGCCTGGTTCTGCAGGGGGCACTCGCCGCCCTTGTCGCAGACCGGGCAGTCCAGCGGGTGGTTGATCAGCAGCAGCTCCATCACACCGCGCTGGGCCTTCTCCGCCACCGGGGAGCTGACCTGGGTGCGGACCACCATGCCCTCGGCCACCGGAATGGTGCAGGAGGCGACCGGCTTGCGCTGGCCCTCGACCTCCACGATGCACTGGCGGCAGGCCCCGGCCGGGGCGAGCAGCGGGTGGTCGCAGAAGCGCGGGATCTGGGTGCCGATCTGCTCGGCGGCCCGGATCACCAAGGTCCCCTTGGGGACCTGGAGTTCGACCCCGTCGATGGTGAGCGTGACGAGGTCGGTGCTGGTCTTCGGCGGCTCGGTCACGGTCATGCGTGCACCTCCCTCTCGGTGGTGTGGTCGTGGGCGGTGCGGTCGGCCCAGACGGTGGAGGCGGAGTGGTCGAACGGGCAGCGCCGCTCGGTCAGGTGCCGCTCGTACTCCTCGCGGAAGTACTGGAGCGAGGAGACGATCGGGCTGGCCGCGCCGTCGCCGAGCGCGCAGAAGGACTTGCCGTTGATGTTGTCGGCGATGTCCAGCAGCTTCTCCAGGTCGCCGTCTGTGCCCTCGCCGGCCTCGATCCGCTTGAGCAGCTGCACCAGCCAGTAGGTGCCCTCGCGGCACGGGGTGCACTTGCCGCAGGACTCGTGGGCGTAGAACTCGGTCCACCGGGTGACCGCCCGCACCACGCAGGTGGTCTCGTCGAAGACCTGCAGCGCCTTGGTGCCGAGCATCGAGCCGGCCGCGCCGACGCCCTCGTAGTCCAGCGGCACGTCCAGGTGCTCGTCGGTGAACATCGGGGTCGAACTGCCGCCCGGGGTCCAGAACTTCAGGCGGTGCCCGGCCCGGATGCCGCCGCTGATGTCGAGCAGCTGACGGAGCGTGATGCCGAGCGGGGCCTCGTACTGGCCGGGGTTGGTGACGTGCCCGGAGAGCGAGTAGAGGGTGAAGCCGGGGGACTTCTCGGTGCCCAGCGACTTGAACCACTCGTTGCCCCTGGCCAGGATCGGCGGCACCGAGGCGATCGACTCGACGTTGTTCACCACCGTCGGGCAGGCGTACAGGCCGGCGATCGCCGGGAACGGCGGGCGCAGCCGGGGCTGGCCGCGGCGGCCCTCCAGCGAGTCCAGCAGCGCCGTCTCCTCGCCGCAGATGTACGCCCCGGCGCCCGCGTGCACGGTGATGTCCAGGTCGATCCCGGAGCCGAGGATGTTCTTGCCGAGGTACCCGGCCTCGTACGCCTCGGCGACCGCCGCGTGCAGCCGGCGCAGCACCGGGACGACCTCGCCGCGCAGGTAGATGAAGGCGTGCTCGCAGCGGATCGCGTAGGACGCGATGATCATGCCCTCGATCAGCGAGTGCGGGTTGGCGAACAGCAGCGGGATGTCCTTGCAGGTGCCCGGCTCGGACTCGTCGGCGTTCACCACCAGGTAGTGCGGCTTGCCGTCGTTCTGCGGGATGAACTGCCACTTCATGCCGGTCGGGAAGCCGGCCCCGCCGCGGCCGCGCAGGCCGGAGTCCTTGACCTGGGCGATCACCTCGTCGGGCGCCATCGCCAGGGCGTTGCGCAGGCCGACGTAGCCCTCGTGGCGGCGGTAGGTGTCGAGGCTCCAGGGGCGGTGGTCGCCCCAGGAGGCGGACAGCACGGGCGAGAGCAGCTTCTCGGCCGGCTCTGCGGAGGTCATCACGCTTCGGTCCCTTCGTGCCTCGGAGCCACGACCTTGGTGCCGGGGGTGCCGGGCAGCGCCTCGCCCTTGGCGAGCCGCAGGCCGGCCAGCGAGGGCGCGCCGCCCGCGCCGGAGGCGTCCACCGCGCCGGGGCGCTCGTCCGGGAAGCCGGCCAGGATGCGGGAGGTCTCCTTGAAGGAGCAGAGCCGGGCGCCGCGGGTCGGCCGCACCTCCTGGCCGTCCTTCAGCTGGTCGACCAACTCCCGTGCGCTCTGCGGGGTCTGGTTGTCGAAGAACTCCCAGTTGACCATCACCACGGGGGCGTAGTCGCAGGCCGCGTTGCACTCGATCCGCTCGATCGAGACCTTGCCGTCCGGGGTGGTCTGGTTGTTCTCCACGCCCAGGTGCTGCTTGAGCTCGTCGAAGATCTCGTCGCCGCCGAGCACCGCGCAGAGCGTGTTGGTGCAGACGCCGACGTGGTACTCGCCGGCCGGGCGGCGCCGGTACATGGTGTAGAAGGTGGCCACCGCGGTCACCTCGGCCGTGGTCAGGTCCAACTGCTCGGCGCAGAACCGGATACCGGTCGGCGTCACGCAGCCCTCCTCCGCCTGCACCAGGTGCAGCAGCGGCAGCAGGGCGGACCGGGCCACCGGGTAGCGGCCGATCAACTCCTTGGCGTCCTCGGCCAGTCGGGCCTCGACCTCGGCCGGGTACGGCTTGGCGGGGAGGGCCGGCATCCCCAGTTGGACGTCGCTGCTCACCGGTCCACTCCTCCCATCACCGGGTCGATCCCGGCCACCGCGACGATCACGTCGGCGACCTGGCCGCCCTCGCACATCGCCGCCATCGTCTGCAGGTTGGTGAAGGACGGGTCCCGGAAGTGCACCCGGTACGGGCGGGTCCCGCCGTCGCTCACCACGTGCACGCCGAGCTCGCCCTTGGGGGACTCGACGGCCGCGTAGGCCTGGCCGACCGGCACCCGGAAGCCCTCGGTGACCAGCTTGAAGTGGTGGATCAGGGCCTCCATCGAGGTGCCCATGATCTTCCGGATGTGGTCCAGCGAGTTGCCCATCCCGTCGGGGCCGACGGCCAGTTGGGCGGGCCAGGCGATCTTCTTGTCGGCCACCATCACCGGGCCGGGCTTCAGCCGGTCCAGGCACTGCTCGACGATCCGCAGCGACTGGTGCATCTCCTCCAGCCGGATCAGGAACCGGCCGTAGGAGTCCGCGGTGTCCGCGGTGGCGACCTCGAACTCGTAGTCCTCGTACCCGCAGTACGGGTCGGTCTTGCGCAGGTCGTGCGGCAGTCCGGTGGCCCGCAGGATCGGGCCGGTGGCGCCGAGCGCCAGGCAGCCGGGCAGGTCCAGGAAGCCGACGTCGACCAGACGGGCCTTGAAGACAGGGTTCCCGGTGGCCAGCTTGTCGTACTCGTGCATCCGCGAGCGGAGCGTCTTCACCGCCTCGCGGATCTGGTCCACCGCACCGGGCGGCAGGTCCTGGGCGAGGCCGCCGGGGCGCACGTACGCGTGGTTCATCCGCAGGCCGGTGACCAACTCGAAGACGTCCAGGATGAGTTCGCGGTCCCGGAAGCCGTAGATCATCAGTGTGGTGGAGCCGATCTCCATGCCGCCGGTGGCCAGGCAGACCAGGTGCGAGGAGATCCGGTTGAGCTCCATCATCAGCACCCGGATCACGCTGGCGCGGTCCGGGATCTGCTCGGTGATGCCGAGCAGCTTCTCGACCGCGAGGCAGTACGCGGTCTCGTTGAACATCGGGGTCAGGTAGTCCATCCGGGTCACGAAGGTGGTGCCCTGGACCCAGTTCCGGAACTCCATGTTCTTCTCGATGCCGGTGTGCAGGTAGCCGATCCCGCACCGGGCCTCGGTCACCGTCTCGCCGTCGATCTCCAGGATCAGGCGCAACACCCCGTGGGTGGACGGGTGCTGGGGGCCCATGTTGACGATGATGCGCTCGTCGTCGGCCCGGCCGACGGCCTCGACCACCTCGCCCCAGTCGCCACCGGTGACGGTGAAGACCCGCCCCTCGGTGGTCTCCCGTGCTTCCTCGTAGTGAGTGGTCATCAGCTGTACGACCTCCGCTGGTCGGGCGCCGGGATCTGGGCGCCCTTGTACTCGACGGGGATGCCGCCGAGCGGGTAGTCCTTGCGCTGCGGGTGCCCGGTCCAGTCGTCCGGCATCATGATCCGGGTCAGTGCCGGGTGGCCGTCGAAGACCAGGCCGAAGAAGTCCCAGGCCTCGCGCTCGTGCCAGTCGTTGGTCGGGTAGACGCTGACCACCGAGGGGATCACCGGGTCGGCGTCCGGCGCGGTGACCTCGATCCGGAGCAGCCGGCCGTGGGTGATCGAGCGCAGCGGGTAGACCGCGTGCAACTCCCGTCCGGTGTCGCCCGGGTAGTGCACGCCGTTAACGCCGAGGCAGAGCTCGTAGCGCAGCGCCGGGTCGTCGCGCAGGGTGCGGACGGCCTTCAGCAGGTGCTCGCGGGCGATGTGGAAGGTGAGCTCGCCGCGGTCCACCACGGTCTTCTCGATCACCTCGGCCGGGTCGAGCCCCTGCTCCTCCAGCGCGCCCTCGAACTCGTCGGCGACCTCGTCGAAGCCGTGCCCGTAGGGGCGGCTGCTGGCCGGCGGCATCACGATCGGGGCGGCCAGGCCGCCGAAGCCGGAGGTGTCGCCGGTGCCCTTGGCACCGAACATGCCCTGCCGCTTGCCGATCACCTCGACGGGGATCTCCTTGCGGGTGGCGGGGACCGGGCTCTCGCCGCTCGTCTGCTCGCTCATCGCAGCAGCCCCCGCATCTCGCTGGTCGGGGTGGCCTCCAGGGCCAGCTCCTCCGCCAACTCCTCGGCCCGGAGCCGGTTCACGCCCAGCGGCTCGTGCTGGATCTTCTCGTGCAGCTTGATGATCGCGTCCATCAGCATCTCCGGACGGGGCGGACAGCCCGGCAGGTAGATGTCCACCGGGACGATGTGGTCCACGCCCTGGACGATCGCGTAGTTGTTGAACATCCCGCCGGAGGAGGCGCAGACGCCCATCGAGATGACCCACTTCGGATTGGCCATCTGGTCGTACACCTGGCGCAACACCGGCGCCATCTTCTGGCTCACCCGACCGGCCACGATCATGAGGTCGGCCTGCCGGGGCGAGCCGCGGAAGACCTCCATGCCGAACCGGGCCAGGTCGTAGCGGCCGGCGCCGGTGGTCATCATCTCGATCGCGCAGCAGGCCAGCCCGAAGGTCGCCGGGAAGAGCGACGCCTTGCGCACCCACCCCGCCGCGGCCTCCACGCTGGTGAGCAGAAAGCCGCTCGGCAGCTTCTCCTCGATACCCATCAGTTCCCTCTCAGTCCCTCAAGTCCGGTGGCTTGCCCCCGTGTTCACAAGCGGCCCGCACCGTCACGGGGAGCCGCCCGACCGGGGCGTTCAGTCCCACTCGAGACCGCCGCGACGCCAGACGTAGGCGTAGGCGACGAAGACGGTGGCGATGAACAGGAGCATCTCGACCAACCCGAAGATCCCCAGGGCGTCGAAGCTGACCGCCCAGGGATAGAGGAAGACGATCTCGATGTCGAAGACGATGAACAGCATCGCCGTGAGGTAGTACTTGATCGGGAACCGACCGCCGCCCACCGGCTGCGGGGTCGGTTCGATGCCGCACTCGTACGCCTCCAACTTGGCCCGGTTGTAACGCTTCGGGCCGGTCAGTGAGGCCATCACGACGGAGCCGACCGCGAACGCCGCCGCGATGGCACCGAGTACGAGGATCGGCGCGTAGGCATTCATAGCCCCCGCTCCCTCCGTCCAGTCTTCCGTGACTGCAGATCGGAACTGCCGGATCACGCTCCGCGCGACCCGCTTCCAGCCCGTGAGATCCACCTATGTGAGGCAGTTCACAAGGCTTGGAACGAGCGCATCCTATGCCCGTCGGCTTGTGACGTGCGACACGCGGTTCTGAACGATCTTTGTGATCTACGCCACCTCGCAAAGGATCACGGAGGGGCGGAAGGCGTGATCAATCAACCCAGTGCAGGCAAGTGGTCACAAAACGTCGCAATCGCCTGTGAAGTGACTGGTCAGTGGGCCATGCGCATATCAACTCAGCTGGTGATCATGCAAATTTCTGACCGCGCGGTTGACGTGATAAAGGGACCACCCGGGAGGGTGGCCCCTTCGGAACGGCCGCTTGACCCTTCGTTCACAAGCGCACGAACGCCCGGTTCCGCTACCGGCGTTCGCCCCAGACGTGGGCGGCGACGCCGACCCGGTTCCGGACGCCGAGCTTGCGCTGGATGTTGGCGAGGTGGTTCTTCACCGTGCCCGGCGAGATGAACAGCCGGGCGGCCACCGCCGCGTTGGTCGCCCCGTCCGCCACCAGGGCGGCGATCTCGGCCTCCCTGGGTGTGAGTTGCTCCGGTCGGGCACCCGGGGTGGCCTGCGCCGCCGGCTCCGGCTCCGGCTCTGCCGGCGGAGCGATCATCCGCAGCAGACGGACCGTCACCTCCGGGCTGATCAGCGCGTCCCCCGCCACCGCCGCCCGGACCGCCTCCACCAACAGCGCCGGGCCGGAGCGCTTGAGCAGGAAGCCGGCCGCGCCGCTCCGCAGCGCGGCGTGCACGTACTCGTCCAGGTCGAAGGTGGTCACCACGACCACCCGCAGCGGGTCCGGCACCCCCGGCCCGGCCAGCCGCCTGGTCAGCTCCAGCCCGTCCAGCCCGGGCATCCGGATGTCCGCCAGCACCACGTCCGGCCGCAGCCGCCGGGCCAGCTCCAGCGCCCGCTCCCCGTCGGCCGCCTCGGCCACCACGGTCAGGTCGGGCTGCGCGTCCAGGATGATCCGGTACGCCGTGCGGATGTCGGCGTGGTCGTCCGCCAACAGGACGGTGATCGTCACAACTCCCCCTCGACCGGCGGCAGGTACGCCCTGACCCGCCATCCCGCTCCGGTCCGGGCCGCCTCCAGCGTCCCGTCCACCGCCTCCACCCGGGCGGCCAGCCCGCGCAGCCCGTGGCCGCCGCGGCGGCGGGTCCGGGCCGGGGCGGCCCCGCCGTCGTCGGTGACCAGCACCTCCAGGCCGCCCCCCGGCCCCGGCCGGACCGCCACCTCCACCAGGGTGGCGTCCGGCGCGTGCCGCCGGACGTTGGTCAGCGCCTCCACCACGATCCGGTGCACGGTCGCCCCGGCCTCCCGGCCGACGGCTCGGTCCGGCAGCTCCAGCCGGACGTCCGCCGGGCCGGAGGCGGCGAACCGCTCGACCACGCCGGTGAGTTCGGCCAGGCCGGGCTGCGGCTCCCGCCGCGCTGCCTCCTCGGTACGGAGCAGATGCACCGTACGGTCCAGCGCGGCCAGCGCCTGCTGCCCGGCCTCTTCGATCCGCCGGAACAGCTCCTGCTGACCCTCCGTCACGAATCCGCCCGCCTGGGCCAGCGCCACCATCCCGCTCACGTCATGGGCGACGAAGTCGTGCAGATCGTGCGCGAGTTCGACCCGCTGGGCGCGCCGGGCCGCCTCCACCTCGCGCCGCCGCCGCTCGTCCAGCGCCCCCAGGTACAGCCCGACCGCCCCGGCCAACAGGCCTGCCAGCAGCCCGAATCCGATCAGACCGGCCAACTCCGGCAGCCGCTCCGGCACGGTGTACCGGAGCGGCCAGAGCACCGCCGCCAGGGCTGCCGCCACCGCCGTCGGCCAGGCCCTTCCTCGCACCGCGGCCGCCACCAGGCCGAGCAGGCCCAGCAGTTCGACCACCACCAGCACCCCGACGGCACGGCCCGCCTCCCCGAGCCCGCCCAGCCACCACCCGACGGCCGTCACCGCCAGTGACGCCGGCGCCCCCGCGCTCCCCCACCTCACGATCATCCGATCACCCTACGGGCCCGCTGCCGGTGACCACCCCGTGCCGAACGGCACATGACGGCCCGTCCGAACCTCCCGTTCGGCATCTGCCGCCGCTCCCCCGCCCCCGGGAGGCTTGAGCCGTTCCCGAGCAACCCACCACGAAAGGCAGCCCGATGCCCACCACCCTGCTCGCCGGCACCCCCGCCCCCACCCTCGCCGTCGTCCGTCCGCCCGCCCCGTGGGCCGTCCGCACCGCCCAGCTCGCCGCCCTGACCGCCCTCCCCTCCGGCCTCTGGCGGATCGCCCTCGGCATCGGCATCCCGGTCGGCTTCTCCGGCACCCTGGAGGCCCAGATGACCGCCCACATGCCGGGCTGGGGCACCGTCTACGTGCTCGCCCTCTCCGCCCTCGCCGAGGCACTCGCCTTCCTCACCCTCGGCCTGGTCCGCCCCTGGGGCCAACGCGCCCCCCACTGGCTCCCGTTCATCGGTGGCCGCCGCATCGCCCCGGCCACCGCCGCCGTCCCGGCCGCCCTCGGCGCCCTCGCCGTCACCCTGATCACCCTCCACGGCGCCACCACCTGGTACGACCCCGCCGCCATGGGCAACCCCGAAGCCCCGCACGGCCTGGCCGGCTTCCTGATGACCGCCGCCTACACCCCGCTCCTCCTCTGGGGCCCGCTCCTCGCCGTCGTCACCGCCGACTTCTGGCGCCGCTCCCGGCGGTGATGTTCGGCGACGCGGCCGGACGGCGGACCCGCAGTGAGGCAGCCGGACAGTCGGCCACCTGATGAACATCCGGGCCTGACGGTCAGACGGGCTCGGGCTGCACGACCGGCGGCGCCTTGCCTTCCGACACCGCCGCCGGGGCGGCGGTGCGGCGCCCCCACTCGGTGCCGGCCAGGACGCAGAGGGCGCCGAGCAGGCCGAGCGTGCCGAGGTGGTCACCGGCGAGGGTGATGCCGAAGACGGCGGCCCAGAGCGGTTCGGTGCCGAGCAGCAGGGAGACCCGGGAGGGCGAGGTGGTCCGGACGGCCCACATCTGGACCACGAAGGCGAAGATCGTGCAGACCAGCGAGAGGTGCAGCAGCACGGCCCAGTCGGCGGCGCCGTAGGAGGCCGCCAGGGTCAGCGGGGAGGTGCCGGTGAACGGCGCGATCGCCGCGAACACCACCGTGGCGGTGGCCAGTTGGACCCAGGTCAGAGCACCCGAATCGGCCTCCCGGATGGACTTCAGCCGGGCCATGGTGAGCACGTGCGCCGTCCGCACCAGCGCCGCCCCGAGCACCAGCAGGTCACCGAGCCCCGGCATCCGAAGGCCGCCGCCCCCGGTCAGCAGCGCCACCCCGAGCACCGAGAGTCCGGCCGCCGCGACGAACGGCCGGGGCAGCCCGGTCCGGGCCAGCGCGCTCTCCGCGAGCGGGGTGAAGACCATGGTGAGGCTGATGACCAGTCCGGCGTTGGTCGCCGAGGTGTGCACCGCCCCGTAGGTCTCCAGCAGGAATACCGCACCGAGCACCAGCCCCAGCGAGGCCCCGCCCAGCCACTGCCTCGGCCCGAAGCGGCGCAGCCCGCGCCAGGTGAACAGCGCCAGCAGCGGCAGCGCCACCCCGAAGCGCAGCACCAGCATGGCCACCACGCTCTGGTCGGTGGCCACGTTCTTGACCGCCAGGAAGCTGGACCCCCAGGCCACCGCGACGCCGAGCACGGGCAGGTCGCGGGCGAACGGGGCGAGGGACGGAGCACGCATGCGGTCTCCTCCGAGGAACGGGAGCGGGAGCCGTGCGACGCCGAACGGTCTGGTCGCGGGCATCGTCCCGCACGCCCGCACAGTCGATCAACACCATTCCACCCACCGGTCAACCGGCAGCTTCACGAAGCAACCTGACGACGTGCATACCGAACGGGCGTCCGGGCATTGATGATTGCGCCATGCCAACTCCCCGCCGCTCCCCGGAGGCTCCTCAAGTGCTGCGCAAACACTGGGCCCTGCTCACCGCCGCCACCACCCTGCCGCTCGCCCTCACCACCTCGGTCGGCGTCGCGGACGCCGCCCCCGCGGCCACCGCCAGCTGCACCTACACACCGGCCGTGCCCGCCGACAACTTCAAGGGCATCCCGGTCTTCGACGCCAAGAAGGCGGCCCAGCCCTACAGCGCCACCCTGAGGACCACTCAGGGCACCATCACCTTCCAGGCCTTGACCGACAAGGCGCCGTGCACCACCTTCTCGTTCCGCTTCCTCGCCGAACGGGACTACTTCGACAAGAGCCACTGCCACCGGCTCACCACCGAGCGGATCTTCGTCCTCCAGTGCGGCGACCCGACCGGCACCGGCAGCGGCGGCCCCGGCTACTCCTTCCCCGACGAGAACCTCACCGGCGCCACCTACCCCGCCGGCACCGTCGCGATGGCCAACGCCGGCCCGAACACCAACGGCAGCCAGTTCTTCTTCACCTGGAAGGACACCAAGCTCTCCCCCGCCTACACCCCCTTCGGCCGGGTCACCGCCGGCCTCGACGTCCTCCAGAAGATCGCCGCCGCCGGATCCGACTCCCAGAACAACCCCGGCGACGGCTACCCCAACCTCGTCCCCACCTTCAAGAACGTCAAGATCACCAAGCGCTGACCCCCGCCCGCTCCCGTCCGGCACGGCCCCCGCCCGCCGGACGGGAGGGGGCGACATGGGCATCGCCCTCTGCCGGAACGAACTGCACCGCGCCGTCATCGAGTTCTGGGACGCGGTGTCGGCCTTCGCCACCACGGCCCGCACCGCCCTGCATCCCTGATCGGTACGGGCCCGGCGAGCGTCAGGCGTTGGGGGCGACCTTGGCGAGGCCGTTGATGATGCGGTCCATGGCGTCGCCGCCCTGGGGGTCGGTGAGGTTGGCGAGCATCTTGAGGACGAACTTCATCAGGACCGGGTGGGTGAGGCCGCGCTGGGTGGCGAGCTGCATCACCTTGGGGTTGCCGATGAGCTTCACGAAGCCGCGGCCGAGGGTGTAGTAGCCGCCGTAGACGTCCTTGAGGATGCGCGGGTAGGCCTGGAGGGCGCGCTCGCGGCCCTCGGGGGTGATCCGGGCGTGGGCCTGGACGATGACGCCGGCCGCGATCTGGCCGGACTCCATGGCGTAGGCGATGCCCTCGCCGTTGAAGGGGTTGACCATGCCGCCGGCGTCGCCGACCAGCAGCAGGCCCCGGGTGTAGTGCGGCTGGCGGTTGAAGGCCATCGGGAGGGCGGCGCCGCGGATCGGGTCGGTCATGTTCTCGGGGGTGTAGCCCCACTCGGCGGGCATCGAGGCGCACCAGGCCTTGAGCACCTCGCGCCAGTCCAACTCCCCGAACGCGGGCGAGGAGTTGAGGATGCCGAGGCCGACGTTGGAGGTGCCGTCGCCCATGCCGAAGACCCAGCCGTAGCCGGGCAGCAGCTTCTTCTCGCCGCCCCGGGTGTCCCAGAGCTCCAGCCAGGACTCGAGGTAGTCGTCGTCGTGCCGGGGCGAGGTGAAGTAGGTGCGGTAGGCGACGCCCATCGGGCGGTCCTCGCGGCGGTGCAGGCCCATCGCCAGCGAGAGCCGGGTGGAGTTGCCGTCGGCCGCGACCACCAGCGGGGCGCGGAAGACCACCGGGCGCTTCTCGTCGCCCAACTTGGCGGTGACGCCCACGATCCGGCCGCTGCGGTCGTCCAGCACCGGGCCGGTCACGTTGCACTTCTCGTACAGCCGGGCGCCGGCCTTCTGGGCCTGACGGGCCAGCAGCTCGTCGAAGTCGGCGCGCTTGCGGACCAGGCCGTAGTCCGGGTACGCGGAGAGCTCCGGCCAGTCCAGCTCCAGCCGGACGCCGCCGCCGATGATCCGCAGGCCCTTGTTGTGCAGCCAGCCGTTGGAGGTGGAGACGTCGATGCCCATGTCCACCAACTGCTTGGTGGCGCGCGGGGTCAGACCGTCGCCGCAGACCTTCTCGCGCGGGAACTCGGTCTTCTCCAGCAGCAGGACGTCCAGCCCCGCCTGGGCCAGGTAGTACGCGGTGGTGGCCCCGGCCGGGCCGGCCCCGACCACGATCACGTCGGCGGTGCTCTCCACCGTCTCGCTGGACTCGCTGCTCAGGTCAACTGCGGTGTCGGACACGGCTGGGCACACTCCACTACGTCAAGACTGCGGGCTCGGTCGAGTCTAGCCAGGCCTTACGCCTTGAAGCCCCGGTGCAGCGCGACGATGCCGCCGGTGAGGTTGCGCCAGGCGACGCGCTGCCAGCCGGCCTGCTGCAGGCGGGTGGCCAGGGCGGGCTGGTCCGGCCAGGAGCGGATGGACTCGGCGAGGTAGACGTAGGCGTCCGGGTTGGAGCTGACGGCGGTCGCCACCGGAGGCAGGGCGCGCATCAGGTACTCGGTGTAGACGGTCCGGAACGGCGTCCAGGTGGGGGTGGAGAACTCGCAGATCACCACCTTGCCGCCGGGCTTGGTGACCCGGTGCAGCTCGCGCAGCGCGGCGTCGGTGTCCTGCACGTTGCGCAGGGCGAAGGAGATGGTGGTGGCGTCGAAGCTGTCGTCGGCGAACGGCAGCTTGGTGGCGTCGCCGGCGGTCAGCGCCAGCTCGGGGTGGCGCTTCTTGCCCTCGCCCAGCATCCCGATCGAGAAGTCGCAGGGCACGACCTCGGCCCCGGCCTCGGCGAACGGCAGCGAGGAGGTCCCCGTGCCGGCCCCCAGGTCGAGCACCCGCTGCCCGGGCCCGGCCCCCACCGCCTCGGCCACCGCGCGGCGCCAGGCCCGCGCCTGGCCGAGGGAGAGCACGTCGTTCGTACGGTCGTACTTCGCGGCGACGTCGTCGAACATCGCGGCGACTTCGTGCGGCTGCTTGTCCAGGGAGGCTCGGGTCACGACCCCATTGTTCACCACCGGCGCGCGGACCTGGGAGGAGGTCCGGCGGCGGGGCGGTGAAGGCTGCCCCGAGGGGCGCTGCCGGACGGCCGGCGGACGACCGCGAAGCGTCCGACAGCGGGTCAGCGCAGCGCGCGGCGGCCGGACTTGCGGCGCCGCCGGGACCGCTTGCCGTGGCTGATCGCGGGCATCCCGGTACCGAAGGACTCGGAGGCGAAGGCGACCGTGGTGCGCGGCCGGCTGCGCCGCGACCGGGCGGCTCCCCGGCGGTGCAGCCAGATCCGGTGGCAGCTGAAGGCGAGCAGCAGCAGCGCGACCGGGACGCTGATCCGGGCCAGTCCGACCCCGGCGGGCTGCGGGTAGCGCTTGCCGCAGGCGCGGACCGCGCCCGGGTCCTCGCCCGCGTACTCCAGGCAGATCCGGTCGCCGACCCGGGCGTCCTCGGGGAGCCCGAGGTCGGTGGCGGTCAGGGTGCGGCCCGCGGCCTGGTAGTTGACGGAGCTGTAGGTGCCGGTGCCGGCGGCGAGCTGGGTGACGGTGCCCTGCACCTTCACCGGGTCCGCGTTGATCCGGTCCGCCTGGTCGGCCTGGCGCCAGCCGAGCAGGCACATGCCGGTCGCGAGCACCGCGCTGAGCACGGCGGCGAGGTACCAGCCTCGACCGAGGCGCGAGCTGCGCGGGTGGGTTGCGGTCGGGGGTCGCATGGTTCCTGTCGGGGCTTGCCGGGCCGGGTTGGGGACGACCCGGTGCTCAGGATGGTAACCGCTGACGGTCCCTCCGGTCACGACGAGGGACCATCAGTTCACGTGGACGAAGCGAGGGTTGGTGCGGTTATGTCCAGTTGACGGCCCGTCGAACGACGCCCCACCTGACGGAGTTCCGCCCGCCCCGTGGCAGACCGCTGGACGCCGCTCAGCGGCGGCGGTAGAGCAGCCGCCCGCCCAGGACGGTGGCCAGGCAGGCCGCCCCGCCACGCTCCAGCTCGGCGACGGACGGCACGTCGAAGACCGCGAAGTCGGCCGGCCCGCCGACCACCAGCGGCCGGTGCACGGCCCGGGCGAGCGGACGGTCCGTCAGGGGGTCGAGACCGCCCCTGGCCCCGTCCCCCGGCACCGCGTGCAGCCCGGAGCGGGCCACCGCCGCCTGCACGGCGGGCAGCGCGAACGGCCCGGCCACCGCCGTCACCCCGTGCCCCAGCAGCCGCTGCAGCCCCAGCCGGGCGCTCGGCCCGCGCCGCTCCGGCGCCACCTCCGGCAGCTCCAGCGGCTCGCTCCCCAGCCCCTCGCGCGGGTCCGGGTGGTACGCGGTCCCCAGCAGCCACCCGCCGTACGGGTTGATCAGACCGGGCGTCAGCAGCCCGCCCCACAGCCGCTCCCGGGCGCCCTCGCGGGCGAGGGAGTCGTACGGGCCGAGCGCCACCACCGTGCCGCCGTCGACCAGCACCGCCCCGTCGGGGACCGGCGGGGCGGTGGGGTCGGCCGGGTCGGCCAGCAGGAGCGCGGCCCGGTGCAGCGTGCGCATCAGGTGGTGACCCCGGCTCAGGTGGTGGAGAGGATCTTCAGCTCGGGGTGCGCGGTGCCGCCCTCGATCGCCGTGGAGGCGATGTGCGAGGCCACCCGCGGGTCGACCGGGTCGTTGGCCGGGTCGTCCAGCACCCGCAGGTGCTGGTAGGTGGTGGAGCGCTGGGCCGGGGTGCGGTCGGCGGTGCGGATCAGGTGGATCAGCTCGGTCAGGTTGGACCGGTGCTTCGCCCCGGCGGCCGAGACCACGTTCTCCTCCAGCATCACCGAACCGAGGTCGTCCGCCCCGTAGTGCAGCGACAGCTGGCCGGCCTCCTTGCCGGTGGTGAGCCAGGAGCCCTGGATGTGCGCCACGTTGTCGAGGAACAGGCGGGCGATCGAGATCATCCGCAGGTACTCGAACACGGTGGCCTGGGTCCGGCCCTTGAGGTGGTTGTTCTGCGGCTGGTAGGTGTACGGGATGAACGCCCGGAACCCGCCGGTGCGGTCCTGCACCTCGCGGATCATCCGCAGGTGCTCGATCCGCTCCGCGTTGGTCTCGCCGGTGCCCATCAGCATGGTGGAGGTGGACTCCACGCCCAGGTTGTGGGCGGCCTCCATGATCTCCAGCCAGCGCTCGCCCGACTCCTTCAGCGGGGCGATCGCCTTGCGCGGACGCTCCGGCAGGAGCTCGGCGCCGGCCCCCGCGAAGGAGTCCAGACCCGCCTTGTGGATCCGGGTGATGGCCTCCTCGATCGAGACCTTCGAGATCCGCGCCATGTGCTCGACCTCGGAGGCGCCGAGGGAGTGGATCACCAGCTGCGGGAAGTCCTTCTTGATCGCGGCGAACGCGGTCTCGTAGTACTCCACCCCGTAGTCCGGGTGGTGGCCGCCCTGGAACATCACCTGGGTGCCGCCCAGTTCGACGGTCTCGGCGCAGCGGCGCAGGATCTCGTCGAGGTCGCGGGACCAGCCCTTGTCGCTCTTCGGCGCCACGTAGAAGGCGCAGAACTTGCAGGCCGTCACGCAGACGTTGGTGTAGTTGATGTTCCGCTCGATGATGTACGTCGCGATGTGCTCGGTACCCGCGTAGCGGCGGCGGCGGACGGTGTCGGCGGCGGAGCCGAGCGCGTGCAGCGGGGCCGACCGGTAGAGGTCCAGCGCCTCTTCCGGGGTGATCCGGCCACCGGCGGCCGCACGGTCGAGGACGGCCTGCAGGTCAGTGGCGGAAAGGTTGGTCTCGGACACCTTCGCTGGCCCTTCTTAATCTCCGACGTCGGACCGGCCCAGCCTACGCCAGCACCTGCGGACGGCCGGGCCCGGGAGGACGTGGTGCCGGGGGCGCGGGGAACTGCGCGCGGGGGAACGGCAGCACCTGCAACCGGCTGACGTGCCCTCAGTCTCAGGTCGGCCGCCTTCCGACTCGCGCAGTTCCTCGCGCCCCTGGGTCGCTGCCCTGCCGAGCGCCGGCCGTCAGACGGTCTGGAGGAGCGTCAGCTGGACGTCCGGGGCGAAGCCGGAGTCGTGGCCGACCCGGCGGGCGAACTCGGCGATGCCGGCCAGTTGGCGCTCGCCCAGGGAGAAGTCGAGGGCCTCGGTGAAGTAGCGCTCCAGCAGCGGGGCGTCGAACTCCTCCCACCGCGCCGCCTGTTCGGCGACCAGCGGAGCCTCCGTCAGCGAGAGGTCCCGCGACTCCAGGAAGGCCCGGTGCACGGCGGCCACCACCTCGGGGTGGCTCTCCGCGTACTCCCGCCGCGCGGCCCAGACCGCGAAGACGAACGGCAGCCCGGTCCACTCCTTCCACATCTCGCCGAGGTCGTGCACCGCGAGGCCCTGCTGCGGCGCCTGCTCCAGCGAGGCCCGCAGCGCCGGGTCGCCGATCAGCACGGCGGCGTCCGCGTCGGCGAGCATCAGCTCCAGGTCCGGCGGGCAGGAGAAGTACTCGGGCCGGACGCCCTCGCGCTCCTCCAGCAGCAGCCGGGCCAGCCGCACCGAGGTCCGCGAGGTGGAGCCGAGGGCGACGCGCTTGCCGTCCAGCTCGTGCAGCGGAAGCCTGCTGACGATCACGCAGGACATCACCGGGCCGTCGCTGCCGACCGCGATGTCGGGGAGGACGACCAGCTGGTCGGCGTTCCGCAGGTACTCCACGCAGGTGATCGGGCCGATGTCGAGCGCTCCGTTCACCAACTGGTCGCTCAGCTTCTCGGGGGTGTCCTTGCTGAGGTCGAGGTCGAGCAGGTTGCCGGTTCTCGCCAGGCCCCAGTACAGGGGAAGACAGTTGAGGAACTGGATATGTCCCACTCGGGGCCTTACCGCGACGGTCACGTTGATCCTTCCGAGCTGCCCGTTTGAAGCACTGTTCGCAGGGTATGCCTGCCCGGCTCCGCACCGGTCACCGGGCACCCACGACACACACGCGACACACACCTGACGTGGCTTTGGTCACCCCTGGTCGGGGCCGCCTCTGCGTGCTACGGTTCCACTCAGTTGCAGTTTGATTCCCCTTGCAGTACTTGAAGCCTGCGGAGCATGTAACCGCGGGCTTTTTGTAGTTTTTCAGCTTTATCGAAAAACTCCGGACCCACTCCGGAGGCGGGGCGATCAGCGCAGCGGACCGGATGCCACACGGTGTGGTCTCCGAAACGTCCCTCGCAAGGAGAACGGCATGGCTCAGGGAACCGTCAAGTGGTTCAACGCTGAGAAGGGCTTCGGCTTCATCGCCCAGGATGGCGGCGGCCCCGACGTCTTCGTCCACTACTCCGCCATCAACGCGAACGGTTTCCGCTCGCTGGAGGAGAACCAGGCGGTCTCGTTCGACGTCACCCAGGGCCCGAAGGGCCCGCAGGCGGAGAACGTCACCGCTATCTGATTCATCCTCCCGATGATCTGATCGCTCTGGACCCCTGTTTGGGTCCGGCAACGGCCCGACGGGCCGTCAAGCAAGAGCATGACGAGCAGTACCAAGGGGGCCCACCGCGTCTTCGGACCCGGCCGGGCCCCCTGCCTTTTGCCCAGCGCGGCCCCACCTGCGCTCCGACCGACCGTCAGAACCGGTCGGTGGCCAGCTCGATCCCGAACGGCTCGGGCAACCGGACCGCCGTCCCGAACGGATGCGGCCCCTCGGCGGAGGTGTACCCGAGCGGACCGGGGGCGGCGTACAGGGTGCAGGTGCGCTCCTGACGATCCACCAGCAGGTACAGCGGCGCCCCGTACTCGGCGTACCGGCGGCGCTTCACCACCCGGTCGGTGTCCCCGTTGGAGTCGGAGGTCACCTCGACCACCAGCAGCGTCTGGTCGGGAACCAGGATGCGGTCCTCGTCAACCAGCCGGCTCGGCACCACGGCCAGATCGGGGATGTACCAGTTCGGGGAACCGGGGAGGTCGAGGTTGCCCGCCCCGGGCTCACAGTCCAGTTCGATCAGGCGCGGGTCGAGCTGTCGCCGGATGCTGGTGATCGCGCGCTCGTGCCCCCAGGTCGGTACCACGTACTCGATGACCCCTTCGATGATCTCCGCACGGTCGCCCTTGATGCGTTGGATCGCGAACTTGAGGGCGTACTCGGGATCGACCGACTGGTACGGGTGCTCCCGCGGGGCAGTGCTCACGCGCTCCTCCTTCGTCGTCACCACGCTACCGCCGGGGCCGCGCCGGGTGGTCGGACTGCACTCCAACGGGCGACGGCCCGCCTCCCCGGTGGGGAGACGGGCCGTCAGGCGAGGGAGCGTCAGGCCGCGACGGCGACCTTCTCGCGCGGGGCGTCCTCGGTGAGGAGGTCGCCCGTCGGGTTGTTGTAGGCGGTGAGGTCGAGGGTCTTCTCGCGGGCGGAGACCAGGATCGGGACGACCGACTGACCGGCCACGTTGGTGGCGGTGCGGATCATGTCGAGGATCGGGTCGATGGCCAGCAGCAGGCCGACGCCCTCCAGCGGGAGGCCCAGGGTGGAGAGGGTGAGGGTCAGCATCACGATCGCGCCGGTGAGGCCGGCGGTGGCCGCGGAGCCGATGACCGAGACGAAGGCGATCAGCAGGTAGTCGCCGATGCCGAGGTCGATGCCGTAGACCTGGGCGACGAAGATCGCGGCCAGCGACGGGTAGATCGAGGCGCAGCCGTCCATCTTGGTGGTGGCGCCGAAGGGGACGGCGAAGGAGGCGTACTCGCTCGGGACGCCGAGCCGCTCGGTGACCCGGCGGGTGACCGGCAGGGTGCCGACGGAGGAGCGGGAGACGAAGGCCAGCTGGATCGCGGGCCAGGCGCCGCGGAAGAAGTTGACCGGGTTGAGGCCGGCGGCGAAGCGCAGCAGCAGCGAGTAGACGCCGAACAGGACGATCGCGCAGCCGACGTAGATGTCGATGGTCAGCGTGGCGAACGGGCCGAGCAGGTCCCAGCCGTACTTGGCGACGGACTTGCCGATCAGGCCGAGGGTGCCGAGCGGGGCGAGCCGGATGACCCACCACAGGGCGGTCTGGGTGAGGTCGAGGACGGACTCGCTGAGCTTGCGGACCGGCTCGGCCTTCTCGCCGATCTTCAGGATGGCGGCGCCGACCACCACGCCGAGGAAGACGATCTGGAGGACGTTCACCTCCAGGAAGGCGTCGGCGATGTTGGTCGGGACGATGCCGGTCAGGAAGTCGACCCAGGTGCCCGCGTCCTTGGGGGCCTTGAGGCCCTCGGTGGAGAGCGAGGCGCCCTTGCCCGGGTCGGTGAGCAGGCCGAGGCCGAGGCCGACGCCGACCGCGATCAGCGAGGTGATCAGGAACCAGAGCAGGGTGCGGCCGGCCAGCCGGGCGGCGTTGGTGACGTTGCGCAGGTTGGCGACCGAGACCACGATCGCGGTGAAGACCAGCGGCGGGACGGCCAGCTTGAGCAGCTGGACGAAGGTCTTGCCGATGGTGTCCAGGGTGGTGGTCAGCCAGGACACGTCCTGGACCCGGGCGACGTAGCCCAGGAGGAGGCCGAGGACCAGGCCGCCGACGATCTGCACCCAGAACGGGGTCTTGCGGACCTTCTGCAGGAAGGAGGGCGCGGGGGCTGCTGTGGACATGGCGATGCGGCTCCGGGGGGAGTGGGGTGGGGAGAGTGACCTGGGGGGACGGGCGACACGGCTGTACGGAGAGCGGGGAGGAGCTCAGGCGCGACGTGCCGCCGGGATACAGCTGACGCAGCGACAGCCGTTGTCCACAGCGGTGAGCAGGCACGCGGAGGGCGCGAGCGGGGTGCTCGCGTCACGCATCCGGAAGGCGCCTGGGGTGGTCATGGTCAGTACAGTAGCAACAAACCTTTGAGATGTTCAAAGTACTACTTTCAAATGTGACCACGAACCACCCAGGGACGGTCAGGTCCGCTCGTCCACTACCTCAGGTAGGCCTGGGTCATGGCCTTGGTCACCGGCCCCGCCAGCCCGCCGCCGGTGATCTCGTCCCGGTCCTTGGAGCCGTTGAGCACCACGGCCGCCGTGGCGATCTTCTTGCCCTTGCCGTCCTCCGCGTAGGAGGTGAACCAGGCGTACGGGATGCCGGAGTTGTCCACGCCGTTCTGTGCGGTGCCGGTCTTGCCGCCGACGGTGAGGCCGGGGACCCGGGCCGCCTTGCCGGTGCCCTGCTCGACCACGGTGGCCATCGCCGAGCGCAGCTGCTCCGCCGTCCGCGCGCTCATCGCCTGCGACTGCCGCTCGGGGTCGAACTGCTGGACGGTGCGGCCGGAGTGGTCGGTGAGGCGGTCCACCTCGAAGGGCTTCATCAGCACCCCGTCGTTGGCGATCGCCGCCGAGACCATGGCCATCTGCAGCGGGGTGGCCGTCACCGAGAACTGCCCGATGCCGGTGAGCGCCACCTGCGAGGGCTCCATGCCCGAGGGGTAGACGCTGGTGGCAGCCCGCACCGGGACGTCCTGCTTGGTCAGGTTGAAGCCCAACTTCTGCGCCTGGTCGGTGAGTTTCCCCTCGCCGAGGTCGGCCGCCGCCTTGGCGAAGACGTTGTTGCAGGAGTACTGCAGCGCGGTCCGCAGGGTGGCGTTCAGACAGGGCGCGGAGGCGTTCTCGTTGGTCAGCACCGTGCGGGTGTTCGGCAGGGTGTACGGGTTGGGACTGTCGGTCGGGGTGTCCACGTCCCGGTAGAGGCCGTTCTCCAGCGCGGCCGCGGCCACCACCAGCTTGAAGGTGGAGCCGGGGGCCAGCGTGGTGCGCAGCGCGCCGTTGACCATCGCCTTCCCCTGGTCCGCACTGAGCCGCTGCCACTCCCGCCCGGCCGCCCCGTCCCGCCCGGTGATCCCTGACGGGTCGTAGGACGGGGTGGAGACCAGCGCCAGGATGCGGCCGGTCGCCGGGTCGATCGCCACCGCCGCGCCCTGCTTGCCGCCGAGCGCGTCCCAGGCGGCCTTCTGCACCGCCGGGTCGATGGTGGTCACCACGTCGCCGCCGGCCGGGCGGGTCCGGGTCAGCTGGTCGGCGAGCCGGTCGACGGGGCCGGCCAGCCGGGGGTCGGAGCCGTCGAGCAGGTCGGCGTAGAGGTTCTCCAGCTGGTTGCTGCCGTAGGCCTGGGAGGTGTAGCCGGTGACGGGGGCGTAGAGCGGGCCGTCCGTGTAGCTGCGCTTGTGGGCCAGCGTGCCGTCGGTGGCGGTCGAGCCGGTGACGGGCTGCCCGCCGACCAGGATGTTGCCGAGCAGCTGGGAGTAGCGGTCGATCGTCGTCCGCGCATTGGCCGGACTGGCGGCGTACTCGTCGGCCTTGGCCACCGCGAGCCAGGTGGCGCGGGCCATCAGGGCCAGCACCAGCAGCAGGCAGAACAGCGAGGCCCGCCGCAGCGGGGTGGCCATCGAATCCCGGCTCGCGCTCTTCTTCATCCGTTCCGTCCCGCCGCCCGGCCGCGGCTTCCCTTCCGCGCGGCGGCTGGTCGCGGCCGGTGTCCCTGGCGGCCTGGTGCGTCATCAGCTGTCGGGTTGTCAGACGACGAACGACCGGGCCCGGTTCCCGGCCGGGGACCGGGGCTCGATTGACCGCAGTGTGGTTATACGTATAACTTGAGGGCTCACCACCCCTTGCCACCCCCGTGCCCACGCCTGCCCCGGGAGACCGAATCCGATGGGCTACCTCGCCCTGCTCCGCGCCCCCCACGTCACCCGTCTCCTGGGCGGCACCCTGCTCGGCCGCCTCCCCGCCGGGATGACCGCCCTGGTGATCGCCCTCGCCCTGCGCGAGGCCGGCACCCCGTACAGCCGGATCGGGCTGGCCACCGCCGCGTACGCGATCGCCGCCGCGATCGGCGGGCCGGTGCTCGGCCGGATCGTCGACCGGACCGGGCAGCCCCGGGTGCTGCTGGCCTCCGCCGTGGTGGCCGGCGGCGGCTACGCGCTGCTCGCCCTGGCCCCCGGCTCGGCCTGGGCCGCCCCGCTCGGAGCAGCGGTGGCCGGGCTGGCGATGCCACCGCTGGAGCCCTGCCTGCGCTCGCTCTGGCCCGAGGTGGTGACGGAGGACCAGCTCGACACCGCCTACGCCTTCGACTCCGCCACCCAGCAACTGCTCTACGTGGCGGGCCCGTTGGCCGTCGCCGGGATCGCCGCCGGGGCCTCCCCCACCGTCGCCCTGTGGACCGCCGCCGGGCTCGGCCTGCTCGGCGCCCTGGTCGTCGCCACCTCCGCCCCCTCCCGCGCCTGGCGCGCCCCGGCCCGGCACGCCTCCTCCGGCCTGCTCGGCCCGCTGCGCTCCCCCGGCCTGGTCCTGCTCCTGCTCGGCCTGGCCGGCGCCGGCTGGGCGGTCGGCGCGCAGAACGTGCTCTTCATCGCCTACGCCGAGCAGCACCCCGGCGCACTCCCCGGCGGCGCCGGGACCCTGCTGGCGCTGGCCGCCCTCGGCGGGCTGCTCGGCGCCCTCGGCTACGGCGCCGTGAAGTGGCGCAGCTCCACCGCGACCCGCACCTGGGTCCTCGCCCTGGCCATGGCCGCCTCCTACCTGCCGCTGCTGCTGCTCCCCTCCCCCGGCGTGATGGCGGCGCTGGCGCTGCTCTCCGGGATCGGGCTCGCCCCACTGCTGGCGGCCGCCTTCGTACTGATCGCCGAGCTGGCGCCGACCGGCACCGTGACCGAGGCCTTCGCCTGGCTGATCACGCTGTTCGCCACCGGCAACGCGGCGGGCTACGCCGTCTCCGGCGCCCTGGCCGAATCCGCCCTGGCCGGCGTCGCGCTCTGCGCGGCCGGCGGCATCGCCCTCGGCGGCCTCCTCCTGCTGGGCGCCCGTCGGCTGTTCCACCCGATGCCGGCTCCCGCTCCCTTGGTGACAGCGGCGTAGTGGCCACACCTCCGGGGGCGCGGGGAACTGCGCGACTCGGAAGAAGGCGACCCGTGTGCCGGGAACGGAGATTCACTTGCAAGTGAGTGTCCGTTCCCGGCACACGGGTCGCCTCGTTCCCCTGCGCGCAGTTCCTCGCGCCCCTGACGGCCCCTGCGGGGCCTAACGGGGCCGTCAGCCGTGGCGGCCCCGGCGGCGGGTGGTGAGCATCAGGCCGAGCATCACCAGGACGGTGGCCGCCGCGACCAGCGGGCCGGTCCAGGAACTACCGGTCTCCGGGAGGGGCTTGGGGCTCGGTGAGGTGGTCGGCGACACGGTCGGGGTGACCGTCGGCTCCGGGGTCGGGGTCGGGGTCGGGTCCGGGCTGGGGCTCGGCGGCGGGGTGGGTGCGGGCGGCACGATCAGACCCAGGTCGATGTTCAACTGGGCCTCACCGCCCGCCAGTCGGACCGTCTCGGTGATCCCGGTGGTCGGATCCGCGTCCGAGTCCTCCGGCGAGGCGGCGGTGCGCCGCACCGCGTCCCGGATGGTGACGGTGCTGCCGTCCGGCACGGTGGCCAGGTCGAAGCGGACCGCGTAGAGCCCGTCCGGCAGCTTGTCGAAGAGGTACTTCCCGGCGGCGTCACTGGTCGAGGTGACCGGCTTGCCCAGGGCGTTGCGGACCTCGCGGCCGCTGCCGTCCAGCAGGTACGCGACCACTCCGCCCACGCCCTCCTCGCCCGGGTCCTGGAGGCCGTTCTTGTTGGCGTCGCTCCAGACGAAGTCACCGAGCGAGTTGTCCGGCACGGCCGGCCAGTGCACGCCCACGCCGACCTTGGCCGGCTCGGCCGGCAGCAGCGGCTGGCCGGTGTTGTCGGTGGCGGTGTAGGCGAAGCTGTTCCAGGCGAAGGCGTTCTCGGCCGCGTCGTACGAGGCGACCATCGGCCAGGTCAGGGTGAACAGCCCGCCCGGGGCCAGCGTCCCGGGCCGCGTGACGCGGAACCAGGTGGCGACCCCCGGGCCGGGGAAGGTGCTGCTCCAGGCCGCGCCGGCGTTGCAGTCCTTGGCCGGGGTGGCGGGGAGCGAGGCCGGGCGGCAGGGCTCCGGGTCGGTGGTGTACTCGATCACCACGGTCGGGTCGCTGCTGGTGATCGGCTCGGTGAGCGAGGGCGTCCAGGCGCTGCCGCGCGGGGTCTCCGGGCGCAGCACGTAGCCGTCGCCCGGGGTGGGCAGGCGGTCGTAGGCGGTGAACTCGGTGACCGGGTCGGCGGAGTCGTTGCGGACCGTCATCCGGTAGGAGATGGCGCCGCCCGGGGAGGTGGTGCCGGAGGAGCCGTAGTCGGAGTCCTGATCCCCCTTCACCTCCTTGAAGGCGCGCAGCACGGCGGGCACCTGGATCTCCACCTGAGAGGAGGCGGGGCAGAGGGTCTCGGTGGTGTCGCCGTTCTGGTTGAGGTCGTCGGCGTCCGGCACTCCGGTGGAGGTCCCGTTGTAGTAGCAGGCGACCGGGACGGTCGGCTGGTCGGCGGTGACGTAGATGTCGTTGGTCAGGGTCCCGGGCTGGGCGCTGCCGGCGATCACCGCGTCGAACAGCACCCGGTACGCCTTGTCGTCGTGCAGGTAGGTCATGTCGGGCGCACCGGCCGGCCAGGTCATCCGGAGCAGCTGGCGGCCGTCCTTGCCGGGCAGCACCTTCACCTCGGACGGGGCCTTGGCCGAGGACCAGGAGGGGTCGGGCCGGACCGAGCCGTCCACGTACACCACGCCCGGCGGCAGCAGGTCGAAGAGCACCAGCGGCCGGTCCAGGTCGCGCCCGCTCCGGTTGTAGGGGATCACCTGGAAGGTGGTGGTGGCGCCGGGGGCGACCACGGCGCCGGAGACGGTGGACTTGGCGGCGCCGAGGTTGGTGGCGTCGGTGACGGTGAGGGAGGCGCAGGCGTTGGCGGCGGAGGTGTCGGTCCCGTTGGTGGCGACCGTGTCCACGCAGTTGGTCAGCGGCTGCGGTGCCACCCGGCCGTCGTGGCCCCGGTAGAGCACCTGGCCGGTGACCTGGACCGAGTTGCCCGGGCTCCAACCACCCGGGATCGGCCCGCTCCAGCTGAACCGCAGGCCGTCCAGCCAGCGCCCGGCCGGGATGCCGAGCACGTCGTTGGCCGGGTCGCCGGCGCCGTCCTGGACCATGATCCGGCGGGCTGACGACCCGTCGAAGGCGGTGCCGGGGGTGAAGGAGAGCCAGCTCGGATCCCCGTTCAGCCGGTACTCCAGGGTCATCCCGATCGAGGTCGGGTTCCACGGCGAGAGCTGGAGGCTCTGCGGGTAGATCCAGTTGTAGAGCCCGTCGGTGGTCCCGGTGCCGGGGTCCGTCATCACCAGGCTGGTGACCGGCGCCGCCAGGTTGGTGGCGAACAGGCTGAAGCTGCTCAGATCACCGGAGACGGCCTTGTCCACCCAGGTCTTGGACGTGCTCACCTGGACGCCGCCGCTCGGGTCCTGGAAGGTCGGCGAGGTCGCGGTCGCGCTGGAGAGGTCCACCTCGGGGTCGGGGCCGAGCGGATCGCCCTTGAGCGTCACCGTGTTGTCGGCGGTGGTACCGGTCGGGAAGTCCGGCTGCGGGAACTCCACCACCAGCGCACCGGGGTTGCGGCAGCCGGCCTGGCCGTTGCCGGCCCGGAACGCGCCGATGTCGAACTCCCAGGTGTTGTCCGTCCCCGCCACCTTGGTCCAGCCCGGGGAGCGCGAGGTGTCCACCACCGCGCCGGCCGGCAGCACGTCCACCAGCTTGGAGGTGTCCAGGTCGACGTTGGGCACCTTGTCGGTGGAGCAGGCGCTGAACTGGTAGGTGACGGACCGTCCGTCCTGACTGGCCGTCTGGACGCCCTTGGTCACCTTGTACTGCGGCTGCACCACGGCGGTGGTGGTCGCGGTGTCGGTGATCGGGGTCTCGCCGTCGGCGGTCAGGGTCGCGCTGTTCACCGCCTGGGTCCCGTTGGCGGTGGTGAAGTTGGGGTACTTCACCACCACGGTGGCGGTGGCCGTGGTGCCGGGCGTGAGGTCCTTCAGCTTGATCGTCATGGTCTGGCCCTTGGACCCGGCGGCCGGGACGGTGGAGCCGTCCACGTCCACCGTGGAGGCGTCCGGGGTCCAGCCGACGAACTCCACCTCGGGCGGCAGCTGGTCGGTGATCACCGGGTTGGTGCAGTCGGTGACCGAGCAGGTGTAGCGCAGGGTGTAGGTGACGTTCTGCCCCGGGGCGGGGCTGGCCGGGCTGACGTCCTTGGTGAAGGTGACCGCCGCCTGCGCGGAGGGCGCCGCCACCATGCCGTTCAGCAGGGTGCCGGCCACCAGGCCGAGCGCGGTGAGCAACCTGAGGGGATGGCCCCGGGGAATCGTGAGCATGGGGCCAGTGCACCGCCTGAACGACCGTCAGCTCCGGTGCCACGAGCGGGTTTCACCCGGCGGGACCAACGGATCGTCGGATAACCGGCCGGGTGGAGCTCCGTTCGACCAGCCGGGTGGCCAACGGCGGTACGGGCTCGGCCGGCTCGCCCCGCAGCAGCGCGGCCAGCGCGGCGGCCCCGGCCCGGCCCAGCTCCTCGCCGGGCAGGTCCACGGTGGTCAGCGGCGGGGCCAGCAGGTCGGCCACCGGGATGTTGTCCATGCCGACCACCGAGACGTCGTCGGGGATCCGCAGGCCCAGCTCGGCCGCCGCCTGGTACAGCCCGGAGGCCACCACGTCGTCGTCGCAGACCACCGCGTGCGGCCGGTCCGGCCGGGAGAGCAGCTCGCGCGCGACCGCCCGGGCGGCCCGCTGACCGTCGTTCAGGGTGACGCCCAGCTCGATCACCTCCAGCCCGCGGGCGGCCTGCTCGAAGGCGGCCTGGCGGACCCGGAAGGTGTACGCGGAGTGGGTCGAGCGCAGGTGGCCGATCCGCCGGTGGCCGAGCCCGGCCAGGTGCTCCACGGCCGCCCGCATGCCGCTCGCCACGTCCAGCTCCACGGTCGGCCGGGTGCGGCCGGTCTCCGGATCGGCCAGTGCCGGGTCCGCGTCCAGGAAGACCACGGGGGTGCCGGAGGGCAGCGCGCCCAGCTGGCTGTCGTCCGGCGAGCAGACCAGCAGGCCGTCGAAGCGGCTGGTGGTGGCGGCCTCGGCCAGCGTCGCGCTCCCCCAGCCCGAGCTGACCACCACGGCCAGCCCGTGCCGGCCGGCCTCCTCGTGCACCCCGACCAGCACCCGGCCGAAGAACGGGCCGAGCATGTTCGGCACCGCCAGCAGGATCATCCCGCTGCGGCCCAGCCGCAGCTGACGGCCCGCCGCCTGCGGGCGGTAGCCCAGCTCCCGGGCCGCCTCGCGGACCCGCTCCCGGGTCGCCGGGGAGACCCGCTGCCCCGCCTCCGAACCCGAGAACACCAACGAGACCGTGGCCTGCGACACCCCGGCCAGCCGGGCCACGTCCCGCCCGGTCGGACGGCGCGGCGCGGCGCGGGGTTCGGGGGCCGGCTCGGGGATCGGCCCGGACGGGGGCACGGCGGTGGTCATCGGGCGGACGGGAGCGGTCAGTTGGCGGCGGTGCTGCGGGCCGCCTCGGCGGCGCGGGCCGCGTCGTCGGCCGCGTCCTCCTGCGCCGCGACGGCGGCCGAGCGGGCCCGGCGGGCCGCCACCTTGTCGGCCAGCTGCGCCGACATCGCGTCCCGCTGCTTGCTGAGCAGGATGTAGCTGAGCGGCGCCGAGACCACGCCGGCGATCAGCACCAGGAAGACCACACCGGTGTTCCCGGTCACCGGGATGATCCCGTAGTGGCCGAGCACCAGGGAGATCAGCAGGCAGGAGAGGAAGATGCTGACCCGCATCGAGGTGTAGCGGAGCGTGGCGTGCTTCTGGCTGCTCACGGTGGTGTCCTTCACGGCGGGGGTACGGCTGGCACGGCAGTCCAGTGAAACACGACCTGACAGCCCGGAACCGCCAGGGTCCCGTGGCGGCCACCGTTCAGGCGAGCGGCAGCCACATCGTCACGTCGTCGCGGTCGTCGCCGGGCCCGACCCGGATCGCCCCGGGCACCCGGCCGACCTCGGTGTATCCGCAGCTGCCGTAGAACGCCTCCAGCCCGTGCCCGCCGCGCAGGGTCAGCCGAAGGCCCGTCAGCCCCCAGCCGGCGGCCACCCGGGCCGCCTCGCCGAGCAGCTCCGCCCCGTACCCGCGCCCCTGGAAGTCGGGGTGCACCATGACGCGCTTGAGCATCCGCCAGTGCTCCATCAGGTCGAAGCGCATCGACTCGAAGAAGAGCAGGGCCGCCAGCCGTCCGCCCTCCGGCTCGCGGCCGATCAGCAGCACGTCCGGCTGACCCGGGCCGGTGCCGCCGAACTGCTTCTCGGCGGTCACCCAGACCTGGTCCTCCGTCACCGGCGGCACGAAGCCGACCGCGCCGCCCGCGTTGGTGACGTCCGTCCAGAGCGTGATGACCTCGGCGCGCAGCTCGGGCGTCAGCTCGGGGGCCAGGGTGAAGGAGAGCGTCATGATCCCCGAGCCTAGTCGGCGGCGACGGCCGCCTTGGGGGTGGCCTCGGCGTGTGCGTCGTGCATGTCGTGGTGGGCCTCGTGGTGCGCGTCGGCCGGGGCGGCGGTGGGCTTGGAGATGCCGGGGCCGAGGGCCAGGCAGAGCACCACGGCCACCGCGCAGAGACCGCCCGCGGCGTACCAGGTCAGGTCGTAGTTCCCGAAGCTGTCGCGGGCCAGGCCGGCGAGACCGGCCACCACCGCGGCGCCGATCTGGTGGCAGGCCAGCACCCAGCCGAACACCACCGGGGCGTCCGCGCCGAACTCGCGGCGGCAGAGCGCGATGGTCGGCGGCACGGTGGCCACCCAGTCCAGGCCGTAGAAGATGATGAAGGCCAGGATCGGCGGCTGGAGCGAACCGGCGAACAGCTGCGGCAGCAGGAGCAGCGAGACGCCGCGCAGACCGTAGTAACTGACCAGCAGCACCCGGGAGTCGAAGCGGTCCGTGAACCAGCCGCTGGCCACCGTCCCGACCACGTCGAAGACCCCGACCAGGGCGAGCAGGCTCGCCGCCGTGGTGACCGGCATGCCGTGGTCGTGCGCGGCCGGGATGAAGTGGGTGCCGACCAGCCCGGCAGTGGTCGCCCCGCAGATCGCGAACGAGCTCCCCAGCAGCCAGAACGCCCGGTCGGTGAGGGCGTTGCGCAGCACCCGCAGGCTGCGCAGGATCGCGCTGCCCTCCACCTTCTGCACCTCGGGCGCCTCGGTCGCGCCGTACGGCAGCAGGCCGAGGTCGGACGGGCGCTCGCGCATCAGCAGCAGCACCGGGACGGCGACGACGGTCGCGCTGATCGAGACCACCACGACGGCGGTGCGCCACCCCTGGGTCTGCACCATCCAGGCGAGCAGCGGCATGAAGACCAGGTTGCCCGCGGCCCCGGCGGCCGTCAGCACACCGGTGACCAGGCCCTGCCGGGCGGCGAACCAGCGGCCGGTGACGGTGGTGGCGAAGGCCCCCGCCATCGAGCCGGAGCCCAGGCCGACCATGACACCCCAGCAGAGGATCAGCTGCCAGCTCTCGGTCATCATGATCGTGAGGCCTGCCCCGACCGAGATCGTCAGCAGGGCGCAGACCACCACCAGGCGGACGCCGAAACGGTCCATCAGGGCGGCGGCGAACGGGGCGGTCAGGCCGAACAGGGTGAGGTTCACCGAGACGGCGCTGGCCACGGTGGCGTGGGACCAGCCGAACTCCGCGTGCAGCGCGTCCATCATCAGACCGGGCGTGGACCGGAATCCGGCCGAGCCGACCAGCACCAGGAGGGCGACCGCCGCCACCACCCAGGCGTAGTGGAGACGTGGGGCGCGGGTGCGTTCACCGGTTCTGGTCACGGCCGACAGCGTAGGGAGCGCGGTCCGCGACGTACACGGGATATCCGTTCAACGTGCAGTCCACGACCGGTTTCCCCGGGGGCGCGAGCAACTGCGCCCAGGGGAACGGCAGCACCTGCACCTGGCTGACGGTGCATGAGTCGCAGGTGGGCCGCCTTCCGATTCGCGCAGCCCCTAGGCCACTCGCCGTAGCTTTCGCACCGGACGTGCCAGCAGCAGCGCCGCGACGGTCAGGAGGGCGACCAGGATGCCGAGTTCGAGGGTGCGGGTGGTGCCGAAGGCGGTGGTGGCGGGGCCGGCGAGGGCGCTGCCGACGGGGAACATGCAGACGGAGCCCGCCACCTCGTAGGCGTGGATGCGGTTGAGGACCTCGCCGGGGACCTGGGTCTGGACGCTGGTGGCCCACATGACGCTCCAGAAGGTGAGGCCGACGCCCACCACGAACTGGGCCACGCCGAGCAGCCAGACCGGCCAGCCGGCCACCAGGCCGATGGGGTAGAGCGGGAACACGGCCATCGCCACCGCCCCTGCCGCGAGCGGCCGTTCGGGCTTGTAGCGGATGGCCAGCAGACCGCCGGCCACGGTGCCCGCCCCGAGGGCGCAGTTGAGCACGCCGAACACGGTGGAGCCGTGCGCGGGCACCACCAGCCCGGCCGAGATCGGCTGCAGCGGCCCCCAGGAGAAGACCGTGAAGGCCATCCAGATCAGGATCACGCCCCAGAGCCAGCTGCGGGAGCGGAACTCGTGCCAGCCGACCACCAGGTTGCGCCAGAGGCTGTCCCCGGGCGGCGGGGCCGGGACGGGGCCGAGCCGGAGGAGGAAGAGGCAGATCGCGCTGATGCCGAAGGTGACGGCGGCGATCACCATCACCCAGCCGGTGGCGGCGGCACCGACCAGGACGCCGGCCAGGGCCGGGCCGATCAGGGTGGTGAGGGCCTCGGCGGTGCGGAGCACGCCGTTGGCGCCCTGGACGTCGCGGGCCACCAGCGGGACGGTGGAGGCGGCGCCCGGCTGGAACATCGCGGCCGCGGTGCCGGCCAGCGCGAGCAGCACGTAGAGGTGCCAGAGCTGGTCGATGCCGCGGAAGAAGAGGACCGCGAGCAGCGCGCGGGTGGTGAGGTTGGTGAGGTCGGCGGCGATCATCATCCGCCGGGCGGTGAAGCGGTCGGCCAGCACGCCGCCGAAGAGCACGAAGCCGGCGAACGGGGCGAACAGGAAGGCCAGCGCGAAGCCGACGGTACCGAGGCCGTGGCCGGCGCCGATCAGTCCGGCGGAGACCGCGACGGGGAGCATCGCGTCACCGAGCAGGCCGGAGCTGCGGGCGGTGAAGTAGTAGCGGAAGTTCCGGGACCAGATGGCGGGTTGGTCATCGGCGGGCGGGGCGGCGACGGCGGGGGCCTGTGTTTCGGGGAGCGTCACCCCAGCAGTTTTGGTCCAGACCACTTCGACACGCCAGCGATTTAGGGTCACGATCCCGCAGCTTCGGAGGCCGGGCGGCGGCCGCTGTTCCGCCGCCGCCCGACCGTGGGCGCGGGCCCTGAATCCCGCGCTCCGAGCGCTCCGTGCTCGCCGAGGAAGGGCCGACCGGGCGCTCGGCAGCTGCTGATCCCCCATGCTGACCGCACCCGGTGATCCCTCGGCGTCCCCTCACGACGGAGAACTGCACCCAAGAGTGATCAGTCGGATACGTCACGTCAATGGGTTGTCGGAAATTCGGAATGGTTGCGGAGCATTTACCGGGCGCGGGGGGCGCACTCCCGGTCGCTAAGCGATCAGTGCGCCCCCGGGGCCGCCCGCGCCCTCCAGCGCCGGAAGGCCCGCCGAGCAGCCCGCGATCTCGCACCAGACCCGCTTGCCGGAGCCGTCGGGGTACCAGCCCCAGCTCTCGCAGAGCAGCTCGACCAGCTCCAGCCCGCGCCCGTTGGTGGCGTCCCCGGAGGCGTGGCGCGGCACCGGGGCACTGGTGCTGCCGTCGGCCACCTCGACCCGGACCCGGCTCGGCGCCGACGCACCGTCACCTTCGGCCAGCGGCACGGAGAGCCGGAGCACCGCCGGGGAACCGGTGTGCACCACCGCGTTGGTGACCAGCTCGGAGACCACCAGGACCAGCGTCTCGGCCAACGGGGCGTCCGGATCGAGCCCGTGGCCCTGGAACCGCGACCGCACCCACCGGCGGGCGCGCCCGACCTCGGCCGGGTCGGCCCGCACCGCCAGCTGGACCTGAAGTACCTGCACCGCTCACCACCCGCACTCGCAGTTCGAGGCCCGGTCGGACCGGCCTCGGCCCCGTCACGAATACGCCTCAGAATGGTCCGGCCGGACATTCGCAGCAAGCGCTTCGGGCATATTCCAGCGTCAGAGGGACAGCGCAGTGCATACTGTCCCGCTCACCCTGGCGACCGTCGCACCGACGGTCGTCCGGCCACCCGTGCCCACCTGCTCGTCGAGGGTGCCCCGGGCATGACGAAAGGTACCGCGCGGTGGCTCGGATCTGACGGCCGCCACGAGCGAACCACCCTTCCTACATGTGTCCACCACCACTCGAACATCGAATGGCGGTACGACCGCCACCAACTGACGAATCGAAACTTCTTCGTACGATTCCCCCCACCGGTCCACCCCCACGGGCTACCGTGGCCCGGTGGACAGCGCCGCACCGCCCCCGAGCTGGGACGAGCGGATCCAGTGGCGCCTCGCCCGCGGCGAGGAGAGCGCCCTGGCCGAGCTCTACGACCGGACCGCCCCACTGGTGCACGGCCTGGCCGGCCGCATCCTGGCCGACCAGGACGCCGCCGAGCGGCTCACCCGCGAGGTCTTCGCCCACCTCTGGGAGCACCCCGAGGCCTTCGACCCGGGCCGGGGATCGCTGCGGGCCTGGCTGGGGGCGCTCACCCGGCGGCGGGCACTGGACCGTTTGCGGCTGGAGCAGGGGCCCGAGGGGCCGCCACCGCGCGGCCTCGCCTCCGGCCTGGTCGAGCTGCTCCCCGGCGAACTGCGCGAGACCGTCGCCCTGGCCTGGCTGGAGGGCCACGACTACCGCGAGACGGCCCGCCGCCTGGGCATCGACGAAGCGACCACCAGGGACCGCCTCCGTCTGGCCCTGCAGCAGCTGAGCGGTGATGACGTACGTGATGATGCCTTCGGGGGCGCAGCCTCGTGCACCCCCGCGACGAGTGGTGATCCTGCGGCGAGTGGTGATCCCGGGGGCGCGGGGAACTGCGCGAATCGGGAGGCGGACCACCAGCAACCCACGCACCGTCAGCCAGTTGCAGGTGCTGCCGTTCCCCCGCGCGCCCCGCGGCGGAGCCGCAGATCAGCAGAGCCTCGCGCCCCCGGAGGCGTAGCCACCTTCCCCGAGGCGTCCACGTGACTGTCGGAGACCGGCCGCACGAGGAGTACCGGTCCCTGCTCGGAGCCTGGGCCCTGGAGGCGTGTCCGCGGCGGGAGGCGGCGGAGGTGGGCCGCCACCTGGCGGGGTGTCCGGAGTGCGCCGAGGAGGCGGCGCGGCTGCGGGAGGCCGCCGGGCGGCTGGCCGCGGAGGATCCGCTGGAGCCGTCCGAGACGCTCCGTCAGCAGGTGCTGGACTGGTGCCTGGCCCGCCGCGCGCCCGAACTCCCGGTCCCCGCCTGGGCGGCGCCCTACGCGGCGGAGACGGCCAAGCTGGACGCCCTGCTGCGCGACCTCGGCCCGCAGGAGTGGCAGGAGGTGGCCGAACTCCCGTGGCACGGCGGGGTGGAGCACTGGCGCCCGGCCGAGGTGCTGGCCCACCTGACGGCGGTGGACGGCTACCTGGCCCCGGCGCTCGGCCTGCCCGATCCCGTCCCCCGGGCGGAGCCGCCGAGGGTCCCCGCCCAGCGCTCCCCCGCGGCGGCCGTGCTGGAGCGCACCGAGCGGCTGCTGGCCGCCCGGCCGGCGCGGGAGGTGGTCGCCGTCCGGGCCCGCTGGCGGGAGCAGGGCCACGCGTTGGTGCGTGCGGCCGCGCTGCGGCCACGGGGTTCGGCCGCGGTGGACTTCGGCTTCGCCCGGCTGCCGCTGCGGGACGCCTTCGTGGACCGCGCCTTCGAGACCTGGGTGCACGGCGAGGACGTCGCCCGCGCGGTGGACTACCCCTACCCGCCGCCACTGGCCCGGCACCTGCGGCTGATGGTGGACCTGGCCGCCCGGATGCTGCCGCTGGCCCTGGCCGCCGCCAACCCGCCGGACGGCCCGCCGCAGGGCGGCCGGCCCGGGCGGGTGGTCCGCCTGGTGATCGACGGACCGGCCGCCGGGGAGTGGCTGGTGCCGCTGGACGGGACGGCGCCCGAGGGGCCGCCGGTGGCCGAACTGGTGCTGGACGGGCTGGAGTTCTGCTCCCTGGCGGCCGCCCACCGGAGCCCGGAGCGGATCCCCGCCGGGCAGCACGGGGACCGCGGCGCGATCGCGGAACTGCTCAGGGCCGCGCCGCTGCTCTCCCGTCCGTGAAGCCGCGGGCCCCGGCCCGACGGGCCGTCAGGCGAAGACCACCGTGCGGCTGCCGTTGAGCAGCACCCGGCGCTCGCTGTGCCACTTGACCGCCCGGGCCAGTGCCTGGCACTCCACGTCCCGGCCGAGCGCGACCAGCTGGTCCGGCGTCACGTCGTGGGTGACCCGGGCCACCTCCTGCTCGATGATCGGGCCCTCATCCAGGTCGGCGGTGACGTAGTGGGCGGTGGCCCCGATCAGCTTCACGCCCCGGGTGTGCGCCTGGTGGTAGGGCTTGGCGCCCTTGAAGCTCGGCAGGAAGGAGTGGTGGATGTTGATGACCCGTCCGGCCAGCGCCTTGCAGAGGTCGTCCGAGAGCACCTGCATGTAGCGGGCCAGCACCACCAGGTCGACCTGCTCGGCGGCGACCAGGTCGAGCAGCTGCTGCTCGGCCTCGGCCTTGTTCTCCCGGTTCACCGGCAGGTGGTGGAAGGGGATGCCGTAGGACTCGGTGAGCGCGCGGAAGTCGGTGTGGTTGGAGACCACCGCGGCGATCTCCACCGGCAGCGCGCCGATCCTGGTGCGGAACAGCAGGTCGTTCAGGCAGTGGCCGAACTTGGAGACCATCAGGACCACCCGCATCCGCTCGCTGCTCGGGGTGATCTGCCAGTCCATCCGGAACGAGGCACCGATCGCGGCGAAACTGGCCCGCAGCTTCTCGGTGCTGACGGGGTGTTCGGCGGCGAAGTGCACCCGCATGAAGAACAGCCCGCTGTCGGCGTCGCCGAACTGCTGGCTGTCGATGATGTTGCATCCCGTCATGAACAGGTAGCTGGAGACCGCGTGCACGATCCCCTGCTTGTCCGGGCAGGACAGCGTGAGGACGTACTGGGCGCTGGCGGTCTGCTGGTCCACGGGACGTTCCGTTCTTCGGTCGCGGGGCGGGTCGTCCAGGCTTTCACATTCCGGACGCGCCCCGCCCCGCTGACCGCACTCCGGACGCCGATCCGACGGGGTTCCGCTCAGCCGACCCGGGTCAGGATCCGCAGCACCTCCAGCGAGCGCGGCGGCTCGGCCGGGTCCTCGCCGTCCGCCAGCGTCAGCCGAACGTGTGCCTCCCGCGCGGCGCTCACCGCGGCCGGCCAGCCGGGGTGGCCGAGGTAGGCGCCGGCCGGGGCGTCCGCACCGACCTCGTGCAGCACCCGGAGCACCGCCAGCACGGCGGCGTCCACCAGGGCGGCCTCCTCCGCGTCCCGCAGGACGCAGCCCACGTACTTCTCGGCCGGCCAGCGGTCCAGCCAGCTGTCCTCGACCAGGCGGTAGACGGCGTCGGTCACGTCGCCGTAGCCCTCCTGGCCGACCAGCCAGGTGCGCTGCTGGAAGTCGTGGTCGGCGAGCATGTGGAGGGCCGAGCGGATCCGGGCGCGCCAGCGCCACCACGGCAGGTCGTTGATCGGCATGCCGCCCATGGTGCTGGAGCCGTGCCCGGTCCGAGAAGGGGTTCGGGCCGAACGATGCGAAGAACTTGTACTCGCGGACATGGGGATCGATGCTACGTGCCCGGACATTGCACGTTCTACCCGCGTCGCGCAACGAAAGCTCCCGGAGTTCCGTCCCCGTTGGCCGGGCGTTCGCTTTTCATCCCCTCCTGCGCACCCTGACCGGTCGAGTCTGAACCGGGGCCGACCAGGCCTGCACGTCCGAGGAGGGGCAGAGCATCATGAGGCGCAGCGGATCGCCCGACCACACGCCGTCGACCGGCACCGCAGGTCCGGGCGGCCGGGGCCGCCGGACCGCCGCCGCGGTCACCGCCGCGCTGCTGCTGCCCGCCCTGCTCTCCGCCTGCGGCGGCCCCGCCGACGCGGCCGGCACCGAGGAGGTGACGGTGATGACCTGGGCCCCCTCCGGCACCGGCACCACCGACCGCCCCGGCATGACCCTGCTGGCCGAGGCCATCGGCCGCGAGCTCAACTCCACCGGCGGCCTGTTCGGCCGCAAGGTCAGGGTGCTCACCTGCAACGAGCAGAACTCCCCCGACGGCGCGGCCGCCTGCGCCGAGCAGGCGGTGGCCGAGCACGCGCTGGCCGTGGTCGGCTCGTACAGCCAGTACGGCGACAGCTACATCCCGGTGCTGGAGAAGGCCGGCATCCCGTACATCGGCGGGTACGGGCTCTCCACCCCGGAGTTCAGCAGCCCGCTCTCCTACCCCGTCTCCGGCGGCACCCCCGCGCTGATCGCCGGCAGCGGCAGGCAGCTGACCGAGGCGGGCTGCAAGAACATCGCGCTGATCCGCCCCGACACCCGGGCCGGCGACACCCTGCTCGGTTACCTGGCCGGGGCGCTCAAGGGCTCCGGCATCAAGATCAGCGACATCAAGGCGCCGGAGCGGTCGAACGACTACAGCGGCATCGCCAAGAAGGCCGTCGGCGACGACAAGGCCGGCAGCTGCGTGGTCGCCGCGCTCGGCGCCGAGCCGACCGCCAACCTGCTCGACCCGTTCCGCCGCCTGGAGCCCAAGCGCACCCAGCTGGCCTCGGTGATCGGCAGCTTCCAGCAGTCCGTGGTCGACTCCACCGGCGGCGACAACGGCCCGCTGGGCGGCGCCTACGCCACCGGCTGGTACCCGCCGGAGTCCTCGCACGTCTGGAACGTGCTGCGGACCACCGTGCGGCAGCAGGCCAACGGGGCCGTGATCGACGTCTCCGACCCCGGCGTGCAGACCACCTGGGTCGCCTACGAGGTCCTGCGGACGGCGGTCGAGCGGGCCGGCAACGAGAAGCAGCTGACCTCGAAGGCGCTGCGCAACGTGCTGGACAGCGGCGAGCCGATCGAGACCGGCGGCGCCACCCCGGCCCTCAGCTGGGGCATGACCAACATGCTCCCCAGCGCCGACTCGCCCCGCCTGGTCAACACCTCCGTCACCTTCCAGCGCGTCCAGGGCGGCCGCCTCACCCTCCAGCGCGAGGGCTTCGTCGACGTCCGCACCACCCTCGCGGGCTGACGGGCATCCGCCCGGGGCGACGACAACACACGTGGTGACCCTGGGGGCGCGAGGAACGCACGCGGTGATCCCGGGGCACCAGGAACGCACGTGGTGACCCCCGGGCGACGGGAACGCATGCGGTGATCCCCGGGCGCCAGGGAACACACGCGGTGTCCCCGGGGCGATGGGAACACACGCGGTGATCCCGGGGGCGCGAGGAACTGCGCGAGTCGGAAGGCGGCCCACCTGCAACTGAGGCTCCGTCAGCCAGTTGCAGGTGCTGCCGTTCCCCTGCGCGCAGTTCCTCACGCCCCTGCGGGGCCTTCGGCCCCGAGGCACGCTGCCCTGCCGGGCCGGAGTGCCTAGAGCTCGATGGCGGACTTCGTCGGGAGGCCGGTCTGGGCGGCGATCGCGTTCCAGAGGGTGCTGGCCTGGTTCTTGGCGGTGGTGGCGGTGCCGCTCGCCGCGTCGCCGTTCTTCAGGTGCTGGTTGTCCTTCTTGGCCGGGTCGCAGGCGGCGATCGAGTCGGCCGCCCAGAGGGCGTACTCGCTGTCGGCGGTGGCCGAGGCCTCCCAGGCCTTCTTCAGCTGCTCGGCCAGCGCCGCCCCGCTCGGCAGCTGGTCGACCTTGAGCGCGGCCAGCCCGTTGACCAGCTTGGTGCGCTGCTGGGCCGCCTGGTCCAGTGCGGCCTGGGACTCCGGGAGCTTCTCGCACTTGCGCACCGACGCGACGGCGTTGACCACCGCCGTGCGGCTGGCGTTGGCGTCGCCGAGCAGGGCGGAGAGCGCCTCGGCCTGGGCCTTGGTCTCCGGGCTGACGGCCGCGCCGGAGCCCGCCGAGGCACCGGAGCTGGGCTTGGCGGAGGAGGAGGCCGCGGCCTTCTTGTCGCCCGCCCCGCCCTTGTCCTCGTCACCGCCGCCGGACAGCGCGATCACGATGCCCACGACGGCCAGCGCGGCCACCACGCCGCCGCCGATGACCACCCGCTTGTCGAGCCCGCGGCGCCCGGGCTCGGGGGCCTGGGCCCCGTAGGACGGCGCCGCCGGGTACTGCTGGGTCGCGGCGGCCGCGGGGAAGCCCTGCTGCCCACCGAAGCCCTGACCGCCGTAGGACGGCTGCGGCTCGCCGTACTGCTGCGGCTGCTGCTGGGGCTCGCCGAACTGCTGGGCGTCACCGAACTGCTGCGGCGCGCCGAACCCCTGCCCGCCGTACGTCTGCTGACCCTGCATCGGCTGACCCTGCATCGGCTGACCGCCCGCCGGCTGGGCGGTCGGGTACGGCGGCAGGTACTGGGTGGCCTGGGAGGCGTCGGCCGGGGCCGCCGGGGCCGCCGCCTGCGGCGGGACCCCGTACGTGGGCGCGGCGTACTCCGGGCCGCCCTGGAACTGCCCCGTCGGGAAGCCCTGCTGGACCGGCGGCGCGGACTGCTGAGCCGCCTGCTGAGCCTCCTGCTGGGCGGCGTCGGGCTCCGGACGGAACAGATCGTCCAGGTTGAAGTCGCCGGAGTTGTTGTACGAGCGGCGCTGGCTCAACGGGTTTCCTCACCTGTGCACGGCCTGCGTCCGCACCGCGGGCCTCTCTCGGTCTACCGCGCGCTCGCTGTGCCCCTGACCGCGCCGGAACGCCGACTATCGGCCCCAACCTACCCCGTACCCCTCAGCCGTGACTACGCGCCCCGGCACCTCTCACGCGGCCTCCACCTCGATCCTGGCCTGGAACTCCCGCACCGCGCGGTGGCTGCGGTACGGCTCCAGACGGCGGCGGAACTCGTCCAGGTACTCCACGCCCCGGTTGGAGCGCAGCCCGCTGAGCAGCCGGACGGCCTGGGTGCCGGTCTCGCAGGCCCGCTCCACGTCCCGCTGCTGGAGCTGGGCGGTGGCCAGCAGCACCAGGTCGACGGCGCGGCGCCGGACCCGGGTGGGCGGGTGCAGCTCCAGGGCGGTGCGGGCGTACTTCTCGGCCTGCACGGCCTGCTCCAGGTCCCGGTGGCAGTGGGCCAACTCGTCGGCCAGGTAGGCCTCGTCGAAGTGCACGATCCAGTCCGGGTCGTCCTCGGGGTTGCGCTGCTCCATGGCGGCCAGCGCCTTGGCGGCCACCGCCTCGCAGGAGCGGACGTCGCCGAGCAGGGCGTGGCCGCGGGCCTCGGCCGCGTAGAACATCGCCATCGCGGTCGGGGTGGCGACCGAGCGGGCGCCCTCCTGGGCGGCGCGGGCGAGTTGGGCGATCTCGCGCGGGTTGCCGAGGGCGGCGGCCAGGTGGCTCATGGAGGCGGCCAGCACGTATCCGCCGTAGCCGCGGTCGTCGGCGGCCTGGGCCAGCCGCAGGGCCTGGATGTAGTAGCGCTGGGCCAGCCCGGGCTGGCCGGTGTCCACCGCCATGTAGCCGGCGAGCTCGGTCAAGCGCGCGACCGCGGCGAAGAGTTGACGGCCGGTCTGCTCCCGGTAGGCGCCGCCGAGCAGGCCGGAGACCACGCTGTTGAGGTAGTGCACGACCACGGGGCGGACGTGGCCGCTGCCGAAGCGGTGGTCGAGGTCGACCAGCATCTGGGTGGTGGCCCGGATCGCCGCCACGTCCGCCGGGCCGACCCGGGGACCGCCGGCCCGGGCCACCGAGGGGTCGGGCGGGGTGATCAGCCAGTCCCGGCTGGGCTCGACCAGGGCGGAGGCGGCCACGGTGGCGCCGGAGAGGAACTCCCGGCGGCCGACGTCGCTGCGCCAGAGCTCGCAGACCTGGTCCAGTGCCCCGCTGAGGGTGGCGGCGAACTGCAGCCCGATGCCCGAGCTGAGGTTCTTGCCGTCGGCCATGCCGATCTCCTCGACCGTGACGCTGCGGCCGAGCTTGCGGCCGAGCGCCTCGGCGATGACCGCCGGGGCCTGGCCGCGCGGCTGCTGGCCGCGTAGCCAGCGGGCGACCGAGGTCTTGTCGTAGCGCAGGTCGAGCCCGTGCTCGGCGCCACAGAGGTTCACCCGGCGGGCGAGGCCCGCGTTCGAGCAGCTCGCCTCCTGGATCAGCTGCTGCAGACGCTCGTTGGGCTGCCGTGCGACGAGTGCTCTTGCGGCCATGGGCTTCGCCTCCCCACGCCCCCGGCCCTGACCGGCGGGCGACGATTATGCTGCTCGGTTGCCGACGTGCCGACCGGTTAAGGCATCTGAGTGCAGGTTAGCGATCAGCAACGCCAGCGGGATACCCACGGTGACTGGCCCGACCCCCACGCGCCCTGCCAAATGCCCCTGTGCGCCCCCTGTTGCGCCGTCAGGAGCCTGTTCCACCTCTACCCCGCCCCGAACGCCCGGAACCCAAGCGGCAGTTGCGTTCCGGCGCGGACTCCGCCGTGCGCCGGCCCCGGCGCGTCACCGGTTGGGGTGACATCGGGGCCGGAGCGAAACCGGGCCCGGCACAGCCCGTAACCCCACTCACGGACGGTAGTTGAGCAGCACGTGGAAGAGACCCCTCAAACGCCCAGGTCGGGCCTGCCCCCGCTGCTCATCGAGGCCGTCAGCTACGTCGAGGACCGGCACTGGGAGGTGGCGCAGGGCTGCTGGCTGATCGAGGGCGACGGTCCGGCGCGCTGCTCCTGCGGCGACCCGCGCTGCGAGCTGCCCGGCGCCCACCCGACCGGCCCGGAGTGGCGGCGCAAGGCCAGCGCGGGCCCCGGGATCGTCCGCAAGTGGTGGACGGAGAACCCGGAGGGCTCGATCCTGCTGCCCACCGGCCGGTTCTTCGACGTGCTGGACGTGCCGGAGATGGCGGGCTGCCTGGCGCTGGCCCGGATGGAGCGGCTCAGCCTCCAGCTCGGTCCGGTGGTCTCCACCCCGGCCACCACCGGCACCACCGGGCGGCGGCTGCTCTTCCTGGTGCTGCCCGGCGTGGTCGCCAAGCTGCCCGACATGCTCCGCCGGCTTGGCTGGGGCCCGGGGCGGCTGGACATGGTGGCGCGCGGCGAGGGCGACTGGATCGTCGGCCCGTCCTCCCGGGTCGGCCTGTTCAGCTCGGCCCGCTGGGCCCGGCCGCCGTCCGAGATGAACCGCTGGCTGCCGGACGCCCAGGACCTGATCAGCCCGCTGGCGTACGCCTGCGGGCGGGAGGCGGCCCCCCTGCGGCCGCAGGGCGCCCCGGCCACCGCGGGCCGCTGACGGTCCGTCGGCCCGGCGCCGCTCGAACTGCCGTCCCGCACCCATCTGGTGGGGGGCGCGCACCGCGCGGGACCACCGCGCACCGCTGACGGGCTCCGTCCTCCACCGGGGGCGGGGCCCGTCACGCGTCGGTGCAGGTGGGGAGGCGGACGAGAGAGCGGATAAGACACCGGTCTACCCGGTGATCACCCGGGGAAGCCGCTCGTACGAGTGACGACGCTCAAGGATTGCCGGGATCTGCCGAGGGGAGGAACTCCTCCGAGAGGAACGCCGGAGGGGCGCTCGGACGGGGAAGCCGAGTGTGGCGGATCGGGGGGGCTCTCGAGGGAGGGGCCGGGGGACCGGAGGGGAAGCGGGGGGCAGAGGGCCCGGTGCGAAGGGGACGCACCGGGCTCACGAGCTTCCCGGGCCGGCCGGCCCGCCGCCGGGATCAGGCCTCGGCGACGAAGAGGTGGGCGGTGATGTCCTTGGGGAGCTCGGCCGCGTCCTCCCCCGTGCCGACCAGCAGGCCGCCGACGCCGGCCGAGACCCTGACCGTGCTGCCCGGGCGGATGCCGGCCCGGCGCAGGGTGAGCATCAGGCCCTCGTCGTTCTGGATCGGCTCGCCGATCCGGCGGACCACCACGTCCACACCGGCCTCACCGGGGCGGACGGCGTCCAGGGCCACCAGCGAGGCGTCGTGGCCCTCGCCCTCGGCCCGGGTGTCGCCGAGCTCGTCCAGACCGGGGATCGGGTTCCCGTACGGGGACTGGGTGGGGTGGCCGAGCATGGCGAGCACCTTGCGCTCGACCGTCTCGCTCATCACGTGCTCCCAGCGACAGGCCTCCTCGTGCACCTGCTCCCACTCCAGGCCGATCACGTCGACCAGCAGGCACTCGGCGATGCGGTGCTTGCGCATCACCCGGACCGCCAGCAGGCGGCCCTCCTCGGTCAGCTCCAGGTGGCGGTCGCCCGCGACCTGGAGCAGGCCGTCGCGCTCCATCCGGCCGACGGTCTGACTGACCGTCGGGCCGCTCTGCTCCAGCCGCTCCGCGATCCGGGCCCGCATCGGCACGATGCCCTCTTCCTCCAGCTCCAGAATGGTGCGGAGGTACATCTCTGTGGTGTCGATCAGCCCAGACATCGCCGCTGGCTCCCGTTCTTCGGTGTCCTCACCGACAATTCTGACGTACCCCGGCGACAACGACGGCCGCCGGACCCCATGTTCCCGGGGCTTTCCGTAACACCTGCGGCGATTTCGTCACTGTTGACAGCCGCCGCCCCCAGGCCGCACCGTGCTCGCCGTAGCTTTCTCCCAAACTGCGGTCTGGACCACGGGCCGCCCCCACGGTACGGAGATCTGATGAGCGACCTGGTCGGGCAGTACTTCGACGCGGCGGTGGAGCACCTGCACCGGATCCGGACGGAGGAGGCGGACGCCATCGACCGGGCCGCCGCACTGCTGGCCGAGGCGGTCGAGGACGGCCGCCGGATCTTCGCCTTCGGGGCCGGGCACTCCTCGCTGGCCGCCCAGGACGTGGTGTACCGGGCCGGCGGCCTGGTGGTGGTCAACCTGCTGAACGTGCCCGGCATGACCGGGGTGAACGTGATGCCGGCCAACCTGGGCAGCGCCCTGGAGCGGGTGTCCGGCCTGGCCACCGCCACCCTGGACCTCACCCCGGCCCGCTCGGGGGACCTGCTCTTCGTGATCTCGCTCTCCGGCCGCCAGGTGATGCCGGTGGAGCTGGCCCAGCACGCCCGGGCCCGCGGCCTCTCGGTGATCGGCGTGACCTCGCTGGCCTATCCGGCCGAGGTGACCTCCAACCACCCCACCGGCACCTACCTCAAGGACCACTGCGACGTGGTCCTGGACAGCAAGATCGCGGTCGGCGACGGCGAGCTCACCCACCCCGGCGCCGGCACCACCTTCGGCTCCGTCTCCACCATCGTCACCAGCGCGCTGATGCAGTCCGTGGTGGCCTCGGCGGTCGGCAAGCTGGCCGACCGGGGCGTCACTCCCCCGCTCTTCCGCTCCGGGAACGTCGACGGCGGCACCGAGTGGAACGTCAAGGTGATGGCGGACAACGCGGAGCGCATCTACTACAGCTTCTGACCCCCTTGATTCGCCACCTCCCTTGTGATCATCGGGAGTTGAGCCCCCCGACGGGCGTAGCGGGGCTCCGCCCGGGGCAGTAGGTAGAGAGGGGAAGACGCGAGCGACGGGGGTCCGGATGGCGGTGGCCGGTGGCGGGCGGTCGATGGGCTGGGTCCGGGAGGACGAGCTGCTGCCCGAGCTGTTCTGGACGGCGGACTCCTCCTCGCTCCAGGGGCAGCGGCGGGCCGTCTCGCTCTCCCGCTGGGGGCTGGTGCTCCTGGTGGTGGCCGCCTTCGCCGGCTCCGCCGACGGCACCCTGCCGGCCTGGCTGGCGGCGGCCGCCTACCTGTTCACGGTGGCGCTGGCCGCCGTGGCCGGGCGGCAGAACCCGCAGGGGCTCTGGTACGAGGGCCGGGCCGCCGCCGAGTCGGTCAAGACGCTCTCCTGGAAGTACGCGGTGCGGGCCGACGCCTACCAGCCGCCGCCGAAGACCCTGCCGGACGCCGAGCGGCTCTACGACGTCCAACTCGGCGGCATCCTCGGCCAGTTCGGCACCAGCCGGGCGATCCCCCAACTGGCCCGGGTGCAGGCCGAGCTGCAGAGCTGGCGCGGACCGCTGGCCGGCCGCCCGGCCCGGCACCCGCAGATCACCGACAGCATGCGGCAGCTGCGCGAGCAGCCGCTCTCGGTCCGCCGCGAGGTCTACATCAGGGAGCGGGTGAAGACCCAGCGCGAGTGGTACCGGGCCAAGGCCCGCTCCTGCACCAACGCCACCCGCTGGGCCGACCTGCTGGGCGTGGTCCTGCCGCTGGGCGGCCTGGTGCTGGCGGTGCTGCGGGCGCTCGGCGAGTTCAGCTTCGACGCGCTCGGCGCGGTCTCCGCGGTGGCCGCCTCGGTGGCCGCCTGGGCCCAGCTGCGCCAGTACCGGCCGCAGGCCGCCGCCTACTCCATCGCCGCCTCCGAACTCGCGGTGATCGAGGCCCAGTTGAGCCAGCTCCCGCTGGACACCCCGGACGCCGAGGAGACCTGGGCCCGGCTGGCCCGGGACGCCGAGGACGCGATCTCCCGGGAGCACACCACCTGGCAGGCCCGCCGCGAGGTGCGCACCACCGACCCGTTGGGGATGTGACACCGGCGGGCGCCCACCACCGGACGCCCGAGGGCGTCCCCGACCCCGAGGAGCCCGATGGCGTCGTCACAGCTGGTGCAGGTGGGGGACGGCCGCACGCTGGCGGTGGAGACCTGGGGCGACCCGGACGGCAGACCCGTCTTCCTGCTGCACGGCACCCCCGGCAGCCGGGTCGGCCCCAGCCCGCGCAGCTCGGTGCTGTACCGGCTCGGCGTCCACCTGATCTCCTTCGACCGGCCCGGCTACGGCGAGTCCACCCGGCTGCCCGGCCGCAAGGTCGCCTCGGCGGCGGCCGACGTGGAGGCGATCGCCGACGCGCTGGGGATCGACGGCTTCGCGGTGCTCGGCCGCTCCGGCGGCGGGCCGCACGCGCTGGCCTGCGCGGCGCTGCTGCCCGGGCGGGTGCGGCGGGCGGCGGTGCTGGTCAGCCTGGCGCCGCGCACCGCGGAGGGCCTGGACTGGTACGCCGGGATGACCGCCTCCAACGAGCACGCCTACCACGAGGCCGAGCTCGGCCCGCACCGCTTCGCCGCCTCCTTCCAGGCCAAGTCCCGCCGGATGAAGGCCGACCCGGCCGCCGTGATCGACGGCCTGGTCCCCGAACTCCCGCTCACCGACCGGGTGGTGGTGACCGATTCGGGCATCCGCCGCCGCCTGCTCTCCACCTACGCGGCCGCCTTCCACTACAGCGCGGACGGCTGGATCGACGACGCCCTGGCCTTCACCACCGACTGGGGCTTCAAGGTCGAGGACATCACGGTGCCGGTCCGCCTGTGGCACGGCGCGGACGACCAGTTCTCCCCGGTGGAGCACTCCCGCTGGCTGGCCGAGCACATCCCGGGCGCCGAGCTCTACCTGGAGCCCGGCGCCGCCCACTTCGGCGCGCTGGCGGTGCTGACCGAGGCGCTGCGGTGGGCGGCGGGCTGAGGCCTCGTCAGGCCACCGGAGTGACGGGGGCCTTGCCGTGCAGCACCGCGAGCACGTTGTCGACGGCGAGGTCACCCATGGCGCGGCGGGTCCGGACGGTGGCGCTGCCGAGGTGCGGGGCCAGCACGGCGGTGGGCTGCGCCAGCAGCTCGGCCGGGACGGCCGGCTCGCGCTCGAAGTTGTCCACGGCGGCGGCGGACAGGTGACCGGAGGCGAGCGCGGCGGCGAGGGCGAGCTCGTCGACGATCCCGGCCACCACGCTCACCAGCACCGCGCCGGGCGGGAGTTGGGCGATGGTGGTGGCGTCGAGGAGGTGCCGGGTCGCCTCGGAGAGCGGGCAGGTGACCACCAACACGTCGGAGGTGGCGAGGAGTTGGGGCAGGTCGAGCCAGCGGGCGCCGTGCTCCTTCTCCGGCGGGAGCTGGGACCGGTTGTGGTACGAGAGCTCCATCCCGAAGCCGACGGCGCGGCGGGCCACCGCCTGGCCGATCCGGCCCATGCCGAGGATGCCCAGGCGGGCGCCGCTGAGCTCGGTGCCGAGCATGAAGGTGGGCGCCCAGGCCCAGGGCTCGCCGGAGCGGATCAGGCGCTCGCCCTCGGCGAGGCGGCGGGTGGCGGCGAGCAGCAGCGCCCAGGTGAAGTCCGCGGTCGCCTCGGTGAGCACGCCGGGGGTGTTGGTGACGGTCACCCCACGGGCGGCACAGGCGGCCGTGTCGACGTTGTGGAACCCCACCGCGTGGTTGGCCACCACCCTCAGCCCCGGCCCGGCGGCGTCCAGGAACTCCCCGTCCACCACGTCGTCCAGCGTGGTGACCACGGCCGCCTTGCCCGCGACCGCCGCCAACAGCTCCGCCCGGGCCATCGGCGTCTCGCTGTCGTGCTGCTCCACCCGGCAGTACGGCGCCAGCCGCTCCACCACACCGTCGACGAGCCGCCGCGTCACCAGTACCTGATCCATAGCGGTGGAGGCTACCCCAGGGGCGCGGGGAACTGCGCGAATCGGAAGGCGGCCCACCTGCAACTGAATCACCGTCAGCCAGTTGCAGGTGTGCCGTTCCCCTTCGCGCAGTTCCCCGCGCCCCTGGAGGCCCCTCCGGGGCCCCAGCGGCGTCAGACGGGCTGGGGTTCGAGGTCGCGGTTGATGCGCTTCCAGCCGCGGCAGGCCACGGTGTTGGGGTGTTCCTCACCGAAGAGCCTGAGCAGCTCGGTGAGGGCGTGTTCGCGCAGTTCCGCCGCCTGGCCGGGGTTGGACTTGCGGAGGGTGACCGCCAGGTTGGACTCGCAGGCGATGGCGTCGGGGTGGCCGGGGCCGTAGCGGTTCACCAGGCCCGCGTAGGCGGCCCGTTCGAGTTCCTCGGCCTTGGCCGCCTGGCCGGCGTCGCCGTAGGCGTTGGCCAGGTTGATCATCGCGTTGAGGGTGTAGTGGTGGTCGGGCCCCAGCACGGACCGCAGGGCGTCCACGGTGTGGCTGCCCCGGCGGATCGCGGCCTCGACGTCACCGCTGCCGCGCAGGTAGATGCCGAGGTTGTTCTCGCAGGCCAGCGTGAAGGGGTGCTCGTCGCCGAACAGGCGCTGGTGGCCCTCGTAGACGGCGGTGGCCAGGTCGCGGGCGGCCTCCTTGTCGCCGGAGGCGCTGTGGTCGGCGGCCAGGTTGAGCGCGCAGGCCAGCGTCTCGGCGGCCTCGGAGCCGTAGCGGTCGAGGTAGCGCTCGTAGGTCTGCATGGTGAGCTGCCGGGCCTCCCGGAGGTGGCCCTCCCGGCGCAGCGAGACGGCCAGCGACTTGGCGTTGCGCAGGTTCTCCGGGAGGTCGGGCTGGAGGACGTCGGCCAGTTCCTCGGTCACCTCCCGCAGCAGCTCGATGGAGCCCTTGTAGTCGCCGATCTCGCGCAGGTCGCGGGCCAGGTTGGACTTGCTGGAGAGGGTGTAGGGGTGGCGGGGGCCGAGCACGGCCTGGCGGCGGTCGAAGGTGTCCTGGTCGAGGTCGCGGGCGGCGGAGGAGTCGCCGACCAGGCGGTAGTCGATGGCGAGGTTGTTGGCGGCCGAGAGGGTGCGGGCGTTCTCCTCGCCGAAGAGTTCGCGGAACTGGCCGTAGGTCTCCAGGTCGAGGTCGAGCGCCTCCTGGAAGCGGCCGAGCGCGCGCAGGTCGGCGCCGAGCGAGCCGGCCGTCATCAGGGTGTAGGGGTTGTGCTCGCCGAGCAGCTCCTTCTGCCCGGCCAGGGTGCGCTCGTCGAGCGCCCGGGCGTCGGCGAAGTTGCCCTGGGAGCGGACCACGTTGGCGAGTTGGAAGTTGAGGCTGAGCACCTGGCGGCGCAGGTGCCGGGCCTCGAGTTCGTTGGCCTCGCCGGCCAGCCGGGTGGTCCAGGTGAGGTCGAGCTGTTCGGCCAGGGCGCGGGCGCGGTCCAGGTCGGAGCGCTTCCAGAGGTAGCGGACGCGGTCGATCATCAGCTCGCGGGTCTCGCGCTCGTCGCAGTCCTGGGCCCGGGAGGGGACCAGGTGCGGCCAGATCTTCTCGAAGCGGGGCCAGTTGGCGGGGTTGTCGGTGTCACCGAGCACGGGGCGGGCGCCGACCAGGATGCGGTGCACCTCGTGCATCGCGGCCTCCCGGGCGGGGTCGTCCATCTCGGAGCGGACCACCGCCTGCACCAGCCGGTGCACCTGGAAGGAGTTGGAGCCGGCGTCCACCTTGGCCAGCGCGTAGCGGCCGACCGCCTGGATCACCTTGCCGAGCATGAAGGTGTCGCTGAGGTCCTCGTCGTAGCGGACCAGCGAGCGGATCATCTGGTCGCTGTAGAACAGGTCCATGGAGATCGGCTCGGGGGCCATGAAGGCGCACAGCTGGAGGAGGCGCACCGCCGCCGGGGACTGCTCGCGCAGGCGGGCGATGGAGACGTTCCAGGTCGCGCCGACCGGGGTGGGGTAGTCGGCGGGGCGGCCGACCGCCAGGGCCCGGGTGGCCTCCTGGTGGAGCTGGGCGACGTAGGTGTCGACGGGGGTGCGGGTGGTGTCGAGCCAGGCGGCGGCGACCTCGACGGCCAGCGGGAGGTCGCCGACGGCCTCGGCGACCCGGTCGGCGTCGGCCCGGGACAGGCCGCGGGTGCGGCGGGTGAGGTGCTCGATGGACTCGCCGCGGGTGAAGACGTCGACCCCGAGCACGCCGGCCTGGCCGGACCAGGCCTGGTTGCGCGAGGTGACCAGGACGTGGCCGGAGCCGCCGGGGAAGAACCGGCGGATCTCCGACGGTTCGTCGGCGTTGTCGAAGATCAGCAGCCAGCGCGGGGTCGGGGTGCCCTTGCGCAGCGCCTCCCGGGCCGCCTCCGCCGCCTCGTTGACGGAGTCGCCGACCCGCAGGCCGAGCCGGTTGGCGAGCTCGGCCAGGGCGGTGGAGATCAGGTCGGTCTGCTCGGCGTCGATCCACCAGACCAGGTCGTAGTGGGACATGTAGCGGTGGGCGTACTCCATGGCCAGCTGGGTCTTGCCGACGCCGCCGAGGCCGTAGAGGGTCTGCGGGGTGGGCAGCACCACCATCGGACCGCCGACCAGGCTGTCCCGCAGCTCCTCCAGCACCCGCGCCCGGCCGGTGAAGGAGGGGTTGCGCTGGGGCACCGACCAGTAGGCCGGCTTGGTGCCGGGGAAGCGCGGGATCACCACCTCGGGGTCGGCCTCGGTCTCGGCCCGGCCCAGCGCCCGCAGCAGGATGGCGGCGGCCTGGGTCTCGTCGCGGCCGACCAGGTCGATCGGGTTGCGGCCGCTGAACGGGGCGGTGAGGCGGACGTCGCCGACCCGGACCGGGACGATCTGACGGCGGGTGCCCGACGGGTCGAAGCCGCCCATCGAGTCCCACAGCGCCCGGGCCTGAGGGGCCCTCAGATAGCCGGCCGAGAGCACCGCGACGGTCCGGGAGGCGGCGTCGATGCCGCGTTCGGTCTCCAGCCGGGAGTCGGCCCCGGCGCCGATGTCCCGGGGCACCACCCGGAAACCGGCGCTCTCCAGGACGGCGGCGATCCAGTCCGCCCAGATCCGGTCCTCGGGGACGAAGGAGAGGTAGAGGTCGGCGGGCGCGGTCGGGCGGCGCCGGGTGTAGGCGTCCACCCAGTGCAGCCGGACCTCCTCGTCCATCGGCGGCAGCGCGGAGATCCGGCCCCGGGTGAGCACGGTGGTGAGCCGCTCGCAGGCGGCCAGCATCGAGGTGGGGGTGCCGGGCTGGTCGCCGAAGGTGGCCAGGATCTCCTCGTAGGCGTAGAAGGGCCGGTACGGGATCTCCACCGAGCCCCAGTAGTGGGACAGGTCCTCGTCGGCCAGGCCCTCGGGCAGTCCGGCGAAGCGCAGCCGGGCCAGCGCGCGGCCGGCGTCCGCCTTCTCCTTCTCGCCCTCGTCGATGCGCATCGGCACCGGCAGGATGCGGATGCCGCGCTCGCGGTAGCGGTCGTTGATGTGCTGGGCGATCTTGGAGGCGCCCTCGATGCTCTGGTCGCTGAGGGTGAAGCAGACCACCAGGTCGTCCGGCATCTGCACGGTGCAGATCTCGGCGATGTCGGAGAGGCCGGTGCGGCTGTCGATCAGCACGTAGTCGTAGCGGCGGCTCATGTCGCGCTTGAGGGCGTCGAAGAACTGGCCGCCGTCGAAGCGGTCGTAGAAGAGGTCCCAGTCGAGCCGGCCGACCACCTCGGAGTAGTCCCGGTTCAGCTGCCCGGCGGAGAGGAAGTCCAGGCTGCCGCCGGCCGGGAAGCCCGGCCAGGAGAGCGAGAGCACGTGCGGGTGGACGCGGGCGAAGTCCCGGTGCCAGCCCGGCGGGTGGTCGACCTCGCGCAGGGCCTCCTCCCGGTAGTCGGTGATCAGGTCCATCATCCCGGTGGTGCCGGCCAGGGCGCCCTGGTCCAGGAAGGGGCGGAAGAACTTGGCCAGGCCCGGGGCCTCCAGGTCCCAGTCCACGGTGAGCACCCGGAAGCCGTTGGCGGCCAGGATCCAGGCGGTGTTGGCGAGCGCCATGGTGCGGCCGGTGCCGCCCTTGTAGGAGTAGAACGTCACCACCCGGCCCTGGCGGTCCTCGCCGCCGGCCGGCCGGGCCTCCTCGGCCGGGGCGGCTGCCTGGCCCGGCAGTCGCAGCTTCCTGGTCGGGTTGTCGGTCATCGGTGTCCTCCCCCGAAGCGGCCCGGCTGGGGCCCCTCCTCCTCGTCGTCCGGCGGCTCGTCGTGCGGGTCGTACGAAGGTCTTCCGCGGTCCCTCGGCGGGTCCTGGTCGAAGGCCTCCCTCAGGCGGGGGCGGAAGCGGCCCGAATCCCGTTGCTGCCCGGGCGGGGTGGTCTCCGCGGCGGTGCGGTCCTCGAAGGCGTACTTGGCCCGCATCACCGCGCGCGGCAGGGCCTCCTCGAAGTCGGCCAGCGAGCTCAACTCGCCCGATCCGTCCCGGAAGCTGGGCTTGGACTCCCGGCGCTTGTACCGCAGGGTGCGGGCGCTCAGCTCGGTCAGCGGCCGGTCCTCGGCCACGCAGTCCGGGTCGTCGGCGTTCCAGGGCTCCAGCACGCTGACCCAGGGCGGGTTGCGCTGGTCGAAGCGGGCCACCGCCTGCCGGCGCTCGTCGTCCTTGAGCGCCCAGCGGTCCAGCAGCACCAGGCCGGGAGCGTTCGGCGGGGCGCCGGCGAGCAGCTCGGCCTCGTCCTCCTCGAACTCGTGCACGGTCGGCTCGAAGCCCAACTGCCGTGCCACCCTGGCCGCGTGCTCGGCCACCGGCCGGGCGGAGGCCGGCTGGTACGGGTGCCAGTCCTGCCGCCGGGTGCCGTAGTAGTCCGGATTGCGACCCTCGGGGAGCTCGGACTGCGCGTACGAGTAGACCGAGATCCGCAGCTGCTTGGTGCGCGGCATCGGGAAGGCGCTGGGCTGGGCGTTGAAGTCCAGCGCGCGGCCGGGCGGGATGACGGTGTTCTCGGCCACCTCGACGATCCGCCGGGCCAGCCGGAAGACGGCCAGCTCGTAGGCCTTGCGGAAGTAGCCCAGGCGCATCAGCGCGTACAGGCCCTCGTCCTCGTACTCACGGCCGAACCCCCGGTGGTTGAACTGGAGTTGGCGGGCCACCTCGGGGAGCTGACGGTCGCTCATCGGCACCCAGAGCACCGGCACGATGCCGCTGGTGCGCTCGGAGGTCTGCCGGGCCGGGAAGACCGGACGCTGGGTGAAGGAGTGCCACTCCTGGCCGCAGGCCAGGCTGGAGAAGTAGCGGGGCGAGTAGAGCGGGACGAACACCCGGCAGGTGGCCAGCTCCTGGGACAGCCGCTTGGCCCAGAGCTGGCCCTGGTGCATGGACTGGTCCATGAAGCCGACCGGGCGGCCGGAGCGGTAGTCGGTCAGGGCCAGGACCGCCTCGCAGAGGTCCTCGTAGAGCTGGCTGACCCACTGGTTCGGGTCGCCGGCGCCCTTGGTCCTGGCCCGCGGTACGTGGGCGTAGCTCAGGAAGAAGTACGGCCGCTCCGCTCCCTCGTCCCACCCACCAGATTCCTCGTCGTACACACGCGCCTCCCCCGAGACATCCGGTGTGTTCTCTCTCCCAGGTGTGCCGTTCCCCCACAGAGGGCCTTCAGTGTAGGAAGGGCTGGTTCTCCAATGGAATAGGGCCGTCAGCCGCGCAGGTGCCGGTCGGCCACCGCCACGCCGTCCGCGACGTCCATCAGGAAGCAGTCCGCCTCGCCCAGCGGGCCCGTGACCAGGCTCGGCATCCCCTCCAACGCGCCGGTCATGCCCGGGAAGTGTTCGTCCCTCAGGTGCACCGCCTCGAAGGAGGTCCAGTTCCCGTCCGGCAGCACGCAGCCGTAGGTCTGCATCGGCGGGTCGGGCTGGAGGTACTCGGCCAGGTGCAGCGCGGTGCAGCACCAGACCGGGACGCCGATCAGCAGCGCCCTGGACCGCCAGGCCCGCAGCCGCCCGACCGGCGAGCCCTCGCCCAGGTGGCTGTCGAGCGGGTGACCCTCCGTCAGTTCGACGGCCCGGCGGCCGAGGGCGGCGAAGGAGGTCTGGGGGTGCCGGCTGCGGACGGCGCCCGGGGCCAGCCGGACCACCTCGGAGAAGTGGCCCAGGATGCGGGAGGTGGGGGTGGTGTCGGGGTTGAACGGGGGGCGTGTGCGCCAGTGCTCCCGCTTCTGCTCGTCCGTCATGCCCAGGGTGGGGGCGAGCGCCAGCCGGGAGGTGTTGGAGTTCTCCGGGGTCGCCGTGTAGACCACCAGGGTGCCGCTCTCGCCGAGCACCGCGAGCAGCGCCTTGAGCAGCGCCTCGGGGCCGCCGTCCAGCTCGCCCAGCGAGCGGAGCGAGGACTGCACCAGCAGGGTCTCGCCCTCCTCGACGCCGAGCTCCCGCAGGCCCCGCTCCAGCTCCGCCGCGCCGATCACCCGACGGCCGCCGACCGCTCGGCGGCGGCCCGCTCGGCCGCCCGGCCGGCCTCGACCGCCAGCCAGGGCTCCACGGTGGCCCGCATCCCGTCCGCGAACCGCAGCCCGAGGGCGGTCAGCGAGCCGGAGCCGGCCAGCGTCTCCACCGCCCGGGCGGTGTGCGCGCGCCAGGTGGCCAGCTGCACCCGGGCGTGCTCGGCCGCCGCGCTGGCCAGGCCGTCGTAGGCGCGCACCCGGGTGCCCCAGTACGCCGTCACCGCGAGGTGGGCGTAGGTGCCCTGGAGCAGGCCCTCCAGCGGGCGCGGATCGGGCCGCCAGGGGGCGTGGTAGGTGCGCTCGTCGGCCGGGTCGTACAGCTCGTGGAAGTCCAGCACCGCGCCCAGCTTGACGTGCTGGAACTCGTGGGCGAGCAGCAGCGCCAGGGTCGGGGCGGTGGCCGGGCGGGCGATCCCGACCGCGCCGAAGGCCTGCCGGGCGGCCGCGCTGACGTCCCGTCCGTCCGGGCCGGGCCGCAGCGGGGTGACGGTGGACAGCCCGGCCGGCAGGCCCTCGGCGTACTCCGGCAGGTCCCGCCGGAGCAGCTCCCAGGCCTCCCGCAGGGCGCCCGTCCAGCCCAGCAGTTCGTCCTCGGGCAGCCGCCCGGCCACCGGCCACTGATGGGCGTCCCGCTGCGGGTCGGTGTCCTCCAGGGCGAGGGCCGGGCCGCCGGGCAGCTCCACCCGGCGCACCGGCTGCCAGGCCGCGCTCCCCGGCGCGTCCCAGCCGACCGTCACCCCGCGCACCGCGAAGCCGTCGGCGGTGCCCTGCAGCACCGCCTCGCCGCCTCCGCCGACCAGGACCCGGCCGAGGGTGGGCAGGTGCACCGCCCCGTCCCGGACCGGCACCGGGAGTGCGAACTCCCGCCCGGCGCGCAGCGCGGCCGCGGCCGCCAGCTCGGCGAAGCCGCCGAGGTCGCCGCCGGGCTCGCGCTCCAGGCAGCGCACCGCCCAGGACCGGGCGTACGGGTGGGCCAGCACCGCGTCCAGCGCCCGAGGCGCTTCGGTGTCCAACTCGGCCAGCAGCGCCCAGGGTTCGGGAGCGCCGGCCGAGAGGGCGGCCAGCAGCCTTCTGGTCAGCCCGAGTTGGGCGGCGGCCAGCGCGCGGACGGTGCCGGCGCCGCCCAGGCCGTGCGCCAGCTCGTCCAACTGTGCCTCGGTCAGCGGCCGTTCGGCCGGGCCGGGCTGGGCCGGGACGGCGGCCACGGGGGTGATCCGGTCCCGGATGGTGGTGATCAGCTTCATCAAGTCCCCGCAGAAGACGGAGGGGTTGTCGAATCCGCGGCCGCTCCGGTAGCGGTGGGCGTACAGGCCCCCGCCGCAGGAGCGGACCACGGGGCAGGCCCGGCACTGCTCGCTCAGCCCGGCCAGGCCCGACTGGCGCTCCCGCATGCCCGGGTGGTCGGCCACCTGGTCCAGGGTGTGCGCGAAGACGTCGAAGCCGGTCTCGGGCGCACCGTCGAAGGCGGTCTTCAGGCTGTCGGCCTGCTCCAGGGTGCCGTCGGTCTCCACCACCACCAGGTCGGCCGGGTCCAGGCCGAGCGACTCGGTCAGGCTGGAGCGCCCGCGCAGGGTGCGGTACACCGAGTCGAAGACCCGCACCGGCACCGGGCGGCCGTGCGCCGTCCAGCGCTCGTGCACGGCCAGCAGCCAGTCCGCGTAGGGGGTCGGCCCGAGCGCCTCCGGGCGCTTGGGCGGCTCGTCGTGGGTGGCGTGCGGGAGCAGGAAGTCGATCCGGGGCGGGGCGAGGGCGACCAGCGCGTCGTAGACGGCGACGGGGTCGTTCTCCACGTCGATGGTGCAGAGCAGCCCGGCGTACAGGTGGCGGAAGGCGGGGCGGCGGAGCAGCTCGACGGCGGCCAGCACCTTGGCGTGGCTGGAGCGGCCGTCGGCGTAGCGGCGGTGCCGGTCGTTGGCGGCCCGGTCCCCGTCGAGGGAGACGCCGACCTTGATGCCGAGCTCGTCGAAGAGTTCGCAGAACTCCTCGGTCAGCCGGACGCCGTTGGTGTGGATGCGCAGGTCCAGCGCGCAGCCCTCGGGGAGGGCGGCGGCCAGCAGTTCGGCCGCCCGGCGCAGCACGGCGGGGCCCGCGAGCAGCGGCTCCCCGCCGTGCAGCACGACGTGGACGGCCGTCAGCCGGTGGGCCAGGGCGTGCTCCCCGATCCTGGCCGCCGCAGCTGCCAGCACGGGCTCCGAGACGGTGCGCGGCTTGCCACGCCAACTGGTGTCGGCGTGCTCGTACACGTAGCAGTGGTCACAGGCCAGGTCGCAGCGGCTGTGCACCTTGAGGACGAACTGCGTGAACGGGACCTGCGGCGGGGCGGGGGGCATGACCGGGCTTCGACTGTGCGGCGACCGTCAGATGGACGAGTTGAAGGCCGCCACGGCGACCTGGCCGGTGTCCCCGCCGGGCAGCGCCCGGTGCAGATCGGCGGTGAGACGGTCGGTTCCCAGGGCGGCGAGGGCGGCGAGCGAGGCCCGTGGGGCGGGCTCCTCGACGGAGTCGCGGTCAGCAGGCCGGATGGCGAGTGCGGTGACCATTGCAGTCTCGTTTCTGCGCATGAAACGCGGGGGAAGCGGGGAAACCCGCGGGGGCGGGCCCACCCGATTACCGCCAAGTGAAGCAGCAGGACACCCCCGCGCACCGTGCAAATGGCCAGAAATCCATCACTTCAGGCTAGTTGCCGCTACTGCGATTGACGTAGGGTCAGCGCACGCACGATCAGGGGCAGAGCCGCTCCACCCGCCAGCCGCCCGGCCCGGCCGCGTACCGCAGCCGGTCGTGCAGCCGGTTCTCCCTGCCCTGCCAGAACTCGACGGTGTCCGGCACCACCCGGTACCCGCCCCAGAACGGCGGCACCGGCACCCCCTCGCCCTCCGGGTAGCGCCGCTCCAGCTCGGCGTAGCGCTGCTCCAGCACCTCGCGGGAGCTCACCGGACTGGACTGCTCGCTGGCCCAGGCACCCAGCTGCGAACCGTGCGGGCGGGTGCGGAAGTAGGCCGCCGTCTCGTCCCGGCCGACCTTCTCCACCCGTCCGCTGACGATGACCTGACGGGAGATCACGATCCACGGGAAGAGCAGCGAGGCCCACGGGTTGGCGGCCAGCTCGGTGCCCTTGCGGGAGCCGTAGTTGGTGAAGAAGACGAAGCCGCGGTGGTCGTACCCCTTGAGCAGCACCGTGCGCGAGCTCGGCCGCCCCTGCCCGTCGGCGGTGGAGAGCACCATCGCGTTGGGCTCCGGCACGCCCGATTCGTCGGCCTGCTGGAACCACTCGGTGAACTGCGCCACCGGGTCGGCCGCGAGCTGCTTCTCGCCGAGCCCCTCGTGCTGGTAATGCCGGCGCATCACGCTCGGGTCCGGCGCGGGCCGGGGCTCGGCCGGGGTTCCGGCGGTCGGCTTGGTCGGAGGGGTCGGGTGACGATCCGCGGTAGGCACGGCAACATCATCCCGTACGACAAGCGTCGGATACCGCTACGTCCCGGCAAACCCGGGTGGGAGATAAGGTGTCTCGCCACCGCTCCGCCCCTGGTCGGCCGGAGTAACCTCCGGTTCCGTCCGGAAATGCCCAGATGGTCCGTCAGCGCCGCCGGACCCGGCAGGAGCGTCCGCAGGGAACATCACCGTGGTGGTGTCTGGCGCAATGCACTCCGTGCCTGCCACTCTGACACCGAGTGCCAATCCACCAACGGTCACCGGCGCGGCCGCCCCACCATCGGCGGCCCGTCCAACGGATCACTGAAGGAGCCGTCCATGTCCGACTTCGTACCCGGGCTCGAGGGAGTCGTCGCGTTCGAGAGCGAGATCGCCGAACCCGACCGGGAGGGCGGCGCACTCCGCTACCGCGGTGTGGACATCGACGAGCTGGTGGGCAGCGTCTCGTTCGGCCACGTCTGGGGCCTGCTGGTGGACGGCAAGTTCAACCCCGGCCTGCCCGCCGCCGAGCCGTTCCCGATCCCGGTGCACTCCGGTGACATCCGGGTCGACGTGCAGTCCGCGCTCGCCATGCTCGCCCCGGTCTGGGGCCTCAAGCCGCTGCTCGACATCTCCGCCGAGCAGGCCCGTGACGACCTCGCCCGGGCCGCCGTGATGGCGCTCTCCTACGTGGCCCAGTCGGCCCGCGGCCAGGGCCTGCCGATGGTCCCGCAGAGCGAGATCGACAAGGCCGAGACCGTGGTCGAGCGCTTCATGATCCGCTGGCGCGGCGAGCCGGACCCGAAGCACGTCAAGGCGATCGACGCCTACTGGACCTCGGCCGCCGAGCACGGCATGAACGCCTCCACCTTCACTGCCCGGGTGATCGCCTCCACTGGCGCCGACGTGGCGGCCGCGCTCTCCGGCGCGGTCGGCGCGATGTCCGGCCCGCTGCACGGCGGCGCCCCGTCCCGCGTGCTCGGCATGATCGAGGAGATCGAGCGCACCGGCGACGCCAAGGCCTGGGTCAAGAACGCGCTGGACAAGGGCGAGCGCCTGATGGGCTTCGGCCACCGCGTCTACCGCGCCGAGGACCCGCGCGCCCGCGTGCTGCGCCGCACCGCCAAGGAACTCGGCGCACCGCGCTTCGAGATCGCCGAGGCGCTGGAGAAGGCCGCGCTGGAGGAGCTGCACAACCGCCGCCCCGACCGCGTGCTGGCCACCAACGTGGAGTTCTGGGCCGCCATCATGCTGGACTTCGCCGAGGTCCCGGCGCACATGTTCACCTCGATGTTCACCTGCGCCCGCACGGCCGGCTGGTCCGCGCACATCCTGGAGCAGAAGCGCACCGGCCGTCTGGTCCGCCCGGCCGCCCGCTACATCGGCCCCGGCCCGCGCAGCCCGCGCGAGGTCGAGGGCTACGAGTCGATCGCGCACTGACGCGCAGTCACTCTTTCGAGCGGGCCCGGCGACTGTCGCCGGGCCCGCTCCGCACCTGCGTCACTCCCCCACCCCTCCGCCCCACCCCCGCCGGAGGCGGCTTCCGCCTGCCCGGGCCGGGCCGGCCGCAGGCCGCTGAGCGGGGAAGATCACATCTCAGCGGGCGGACGGCGGTGCCCAGTTGACGAGCCCGGGCAGTAGGCTGCGGGCGTGGCTCAGATCCAGATCCCCGCTGACATCAAGCCCGCCGACGGCCGTTTCGGCTGCGGCCCTTCGAAGGTGCGGCCCGAGGCCCTGAAGGCCCTCGCCGACACCGGTACCTCCCTGCTCGGCACCTCCCACCGGCAGGCGCCGGTGAAGAACGTGGTGAAGCGCGTCCGCGAGGGCGTGTCCTCCCTGTTCTCCCTCCCCGAGGGCTACGAGGTCGTGCTGGGCAACGGCGGCTCCACCGCCTTCTGGGACATCGCCGCCTTCGGGCTGGTGCGCGAGAAGTCCCAGCACCTCAACTTCGGTGAGTTCTCCAGCAAGTTCGCGTCCTCCGTCAAGGCCGCGCCCTGGCTGGCGGACCCCTCGGTGATCAAGACCGAGCCGGGCACCCACCCGCTCCCGGTCGCCGAGGCCGGCGTGGACGTCTACGCGCTCACCCACAACGAGACCTCCACCGGCGTGGCGATGCCGATCGCCCGCCCCGCGGGCGCGGACGCGGGCTCGCTGGTGCTGGTGGACGCGACCTCGGGCGCCGGCGGCCTGCCGGTGGACATCACCGAGACCGACGTCTACTACTTCGCGCCGCAGAAGTCCTTCGCCTCCGAGGGCGGCCTCTGGCTGGCCACCTTCTCCCCGGCCGCCCTGGAGCGCGCCGCCGAGATCGCGGCGTCCGGCCGGTACATCCCGCCGTTCTTCGACCTGCCGACCGCGATCGACAACTCCTCGAAGGACCAGACCTACAACACCCCCTCGATCGCCACCCTCTTCCTGCTGGCCGACCAGCTGGAGTGGATCAACGGTCAGGGCGGTCTGGACTGGGCGACGGCCCGCACCGCCGACTCGGCCGCGCGGCTGTACGGCTGGGCCGAGAAGTCCTCCTTCGCCAGCCCCTTCGTGGCCAAGCCCGAGGAGCGCTCGCAGGTCGTCGGCACCATCGACTTCGACGAGTCGATCGACGCCGCCGCGATCGCCAAGGCGCTGCGCGCCAACGGCATCGTGGACACCGAGCCCTACCGCAAGCTGGGCCGCAACCAGCTGCGGATCGCGATGTTCCCGGCCGTCGACCCGGCCGACGTCGAGGCGCTCACCGCCTGCGTCGACTACGTGGTCGAGCAGCTCTAGGCACGACACCGCGAAGACCCCCGGGGCACTGCCCCGGGGGTCTTCGCGTTCCGCCGCGTCAGCGCCGCAGCAGGGCGCTGACGATCACCACGGCCAGCAGCAGCGCCAGCGCGCCGCTCACGATTCGCATTCGGGTCTTGGGGTCCACGGTCATCGAGGTTACCCGGTGGCCCGGCCCGGCCCCCCGGTGGCCCGCTCCCGCCGCTCCGCCCCGCCCAGCTGGGCACCGCCCCGGTACTGCTGGGCCCGGAAGGCCGAGGGCGCCATCCCGACCCGGCGGGTGAAGATCCGGGTGAAGTAGGCCGGGTCCTGGTAGCCGACCCGGCGGGCCACCGCCGCGACCGGCAGCCCGCTGGCCGCGAGCAGCTGCTTGGCCTCGTTCAGACGGACCGTCAGCAGGTACTCCTTGGGCCCGACCGCGCCCACCGAGCGCACCGCGCGCCGCAGTTCGGCCACCGACAGGCCGGCCCGCCGGGCGTGCTGGGCGATCGACAGCGGCAGGCAGGCGTCCCGCCGGAGCACCTCCAGCACCGGCTCCCCCGCCACGTCCACGTCGGCCCGGTGCCGGCGCAGCTCGACCAGCAGCTGGTGCACCTCGGCCGAGCTCTCCACGTCCACCAGCGGGCCGCCCCGGCGGCAGGCCGCGGCGATCCGGGACACCACCCGCTGGGCCGGCTCGGCGGTGGTCAGCGGGGTGACCCGCAGCGGCGGCAGCAGGCCCAGCTCGGCGTAGCCGGCCAGCCCGGAGCCGGTGAAGTCCACGAAGCACTCCGACCAGCCCTCCGCGTCCGGCGCGTAGTGGTGCGGCTCACCGGGGCGCAGCCAGAGCACGGCCGGGGCGGCCACCGGATGCCGGGCGCCGTCCGGGCTCTCGTACCACCCGCGGCCGCTGGTGACCACCACCGCCACCCAGTGGTCCAGGGTGCGCGGCCCCACCGTCGGCAGCACCCCGCTCTGCAGGCCCACCCCGAGGCAGGCCAGCCCGGTCGCCAGCTGGGCCGGAGCGGGCGTCAGGTACCACCACCACTGCTCCACCGTCACCTCCTCGCGCGTGCACGGCACGGGACCGCCGCCGGACTCCGACAGTCCAACACACCCAGGGGTTTGTCCATGGCTTCGACCTGCCGCTCTGGGGCAGGCTGGAGTGCATGCTCACCTACGACTCCACCGGCTTCCGTCTCGACGGCGGTCCGCTGCGCATCCTGTCCGGCGCAGTGCACTACTTCCGCACCCGCCCCGAGCAGTGGCCGGCCCGGCTGGCCGCCCTGCGCGCGATGGGCCTGAACACGGTCGAGACGTACGTCCCGTGGAACCTGCACGAGCCCCGCCCCGGCGAGTACCAACGGCTGGACGAGCTGCCCGCCTTCCTGGACGAGGCGGCCCGCCAGGGCCTGTGGGCGATCGTCCGCCCCGGCCCGTACATCTGCGCCGAATGGGACAACGGCGGGCTGCCGGGCTGGCTGACCGCCCGGGTCGGCCGCCGGGCCCGCACCTCGGACCCGGAGTACCTGGCCGCGGTCGACCGCTTCTTCGACGCGCTGCTGCCGGCGGTGGTGCAGCGTCAGACCACCCGGGGCGGGAACGTCCTGATGGTCCAGGTGGAGAACGAGTACGGCTCCTACGGCAGCGACGCCGCCTACCTGCGCCACCTGGCCGACGGGCTGTCGGCCCGGGGCGTCGACGTCCCGCTGTTCACCTCGGACGGCCCCGAGGACCACATGCTCACCGGCGGCACCCTGCCCGGCGTGCTGGCCACCGTGAACTTCGGCTCCGACCCCGAGGGCGCCTTCGAGGTGCTGCACCGGCACCGCCCCGAGGACCCGCCGTTCTGCATGGAGTACTGGAACGGCTGGTTCGACCACTGGGGCAAGCCGCACCACAGCCGGGACGCGGCCGACGCCGCCGACACCCTGCGCCGCATCCTGGCCGCCGGAGGCTCCGTCAACCTCTACATGGCGCACGGCGGCACCAACTTCGGCACCGGCGCCGGGGCCAACCACGCCGACCCGCCGTTCAACTCCACCGACTGGACCGACTCGCCGTACCAGCCCGTCACCACCTCCTACGACTACGACGCCCCGCTGGACGAGCGCGGAGCCCCGGCCGCCAAGTACGCCCTCTTCGCCGAGGTGCTGGCCGAGTTCGCCGCCGCCCACCCCGAGCAGGCCCGGTTCCTGGGCGAGGCGCTGCCGTACGAGCTGCCGCCGGTGCTCGCGCCGCGCACGGTCGAGCTCACCGGGCGGGCGCCGATCCCGTTCGGACCGGCCGCCGTGCACCCGGTGCCGCCGAGCTTCGAGGAGCTGGGCCTGGAGCACGGGGTGGTCCGCTACGTCTTCCGGGTCCCCGCCGAGCGGCCCGAACTCCCGCTCACCGTCGAGGGCCTGCACGACCGCGCGGAACTGCGGGTGGACGGCAAGCGGGTCGCCGAGCTGCGCCGGGGCGCGGCCGACGAGCCGGTCGTGGTGCCCGGCGGGGTGGAGCTGGAGCTGCTGGTGAGCTCGCTCGGCCGGGTCAACTACGGCCCGCTGACCGGGGACTCGAAGGGGATCACCGGCGGGGTGCGGCACGAACGGCAGTACCTGCACGGCTGCGAGGTGGCCGCCTTCGACCTCCACGCCCCGCTGCCCGCCCTGGAGTTCACCGGCGAGGGCCCCTTCGCCCGGGGCACGCTCACCCTCGACGCCACCGGCGACACCTGGCTGGCCGTCCCCGAGGGCCGCCACGGCTACCTCTGGGTCAACGGCTTCCTCCTCGGCCGCTACGACGCCCGGGGCCCGCAGACCGCCCTCTTCTGCCCCCAGCCCCTCCTCCACCCCGGCGCCAACGACCTCCTCCTCCTCGAACTCGGCGACGCCACCCCGACCACGGTCGACCTCCTGGACGCCCCCGCCCTCTGAGGGGGGCTTGCGCCTCGCAGGGGGCGTGAGCCGAGAGGCGGCCCGGCACTGACGGGAGTGGCTACGCCGCTGGGGGCGCGGGGAACTGCGCGCGGGGGAACGGCACGAGCTGCAACTGGCTCACCTGCCCCGATCCAACACTGGGCCGCCTTCCGCTGCGCGCAGTTCCTCGCGCCCCCAGCGGCGTAGCCCCGTCGCCGAGCCCTACCGGCGGGCGCGCCAGGCGGTGTAGGAGGGGCTGCGGCCGGCCGCCTCGGTGTGGGCACGCCGCGCGTAGCGGGTGACCTCGGCGGCCGTGCCCGCCTCGGCCGACTCCGGGTGCCAGCCGAGGAGGTGGCGCCAGGTGAGCGGGTCCCCCGCGAGGGGGACCGTCACCACGCCGGAGGTGGGCGGGAAGGTGGCCCGGGCCAGGCCGACCGCGCGGCCGACCTGGACCAGGTGGACGCAGGAGGCGGTGTCCGTCTCGTACATCGCCGCCGGGGCGAAGCCGGCCCGGCTACAGGCCGCCGAGAAGCAGTCGGCGAAGCAGCCCTCCCCCGGCACCAGCGCCCACTGCTCCCGCGCCAGCTCCTCCAGCCCCAACTCCGCGCGCCCGGCCAGCGGATGCCCCTCCCCGAGCATGGCGAAGACCGGGTCGGTGCCCACCTCCCGCCAGGCGAGCTGCGCCGCCCCCGCCGGGCGGCTCTGCCCGCAGACCCCCACCAGGGCGTAGTCCAGCCGTCCGCTGGCCACCTGGCCGGTCAGCTCCTGGGTCGACCAGGAGGTCGCGGTGTTCACGGCCGCTCCCGGGTACTCGGCCACCAGCCGGTCCACCAGGGCGCCGAGCAGCGGCCCGTGGGTCGCTCCCAGCCGGAAGCGGCGGCGTCCGCCGTCCGCGTTGGCGAACCGGACCGCCTCCTCCTGCAGTTCCTGCGCCGCCGGGAGCAGCACCTTGGCCCGGTCCAGCACCAGCTCACCGAGCGGGGTCGGCCGCACTCCGCTCCGACCGCGCTCGAACAGCTGGCCGCCCAACAAGCGCTCTATCCGCTTGAGTTGAGTACTCAGAGCGGGTTGGGCCAATCCCATGGCCACCGAGGCCTTGGTCAGACTGCCCGCCTCGGCGATGGCCCGGACGGTCCGCAGGTGACGCAGCTCCAACTCCATGGCGACGAACGTAAGGGCGTCGACGGATTCTCCACAAGAGATGGTCACCGGCTCCAGTTGGCCAGATTCCACCGACGCAGCACCGTGTACCGCGCCGGGCCGTGGTCCAACTCGCTGCGCATCAGGCAGAGTTCTTCCGTCTGCCAGTCACTGCCGCGGAAGCCGTCCAGGGCGGTGGCCAGGGCCCGGAGGTCGGCGGCGTCGGTGCGGCGGTCCGCGCGTCGGCGGCCGTGCGAGGAGCCGGCCCGGGCCAGGGTCAGATGCGGATGGAACCCGAACTGGTCACTCTCGCCTCCGAGTTGGCCCACCGCCTCGCGGACGCCCTCGGCCAGCCGGCGGAGCGCCCACACCTCGCCGTCCACCCCCGCCCACAGCACCCGGTCCCCGAAGCACCCGCCGCCGGCCAGCCGCAGCCGGTGCGCCCCGTGCTCGCCCGCCACCCGCCCGAGCGCCTCCTCCAGGGCGGGCACCTCGGTGACCGGCACCTCCCCCAGGAAGGCCAGCGTCAGGTGCCACCCCGCCACCTCGCTCCACCGCAGCCGCCCCGCCCCGGGGGCCTCCCGCAACGGCGCCGCCGCGTCGACCAGTTCCTGCACCACCACCGCCGGCGGGTTCACCGCCACGAAGAGCCTCATGATCCCCATGATCCACGCCGTCGGCGGGACTCTGGTAGAACGGCCGGCATGGAGATACGTACCGGAACCACCGCCGACGCCCCCGGGGTCGTCGCCCTGCTGGACCGGACCATGGGCTGGCTGATCGACCAGGGGCGGACCGGGCAGTGGGGTGACCGACTCTGGAGCGAGCGGCCGGAGTTGGTCGAGCGGATCGAACGCTACCTCGGCACCATGCACGCCCGGGTGGCGGTGGCCGGGGACGGATCCCCGCTGGGGATCTGCGTGGTGGACGAGGAGGGGCCGCAGTACGCGCTGCCGGCGCCCGGGCCGGAGCTGTACCTGCGGTTCCTGGCGACCGAGCGCGCCGCGAGCGGCACCGGGGTCGGCGCCGCCCTGGTCGCCGACGCGCTCGCGGAGACCGCGCGGCGCGGGCTGCCGACCCTGCGGGTGGACTGCTACGGGGGCGACGACCGCCGGCTGGTGGGCCAGTACCTGAAGCTGGGGTTCACCCCGTGCGGGACCTTCACCGTACCCCGGCCCGACGGCAGCGAGTGGCCCGGGCAGTTCCTGGAGATCAGGCTCTGACCGGGCCGCCCGCCGGGCGTCAGCAGGCCGTCAGCAGGCCGTCGCCAGCGCCCGCTCGCGCAGCGGGGTGCGCGGCACCAGTGCGACCACCCGGCTGCCCCGGTGCAGGTCCACCCGGACCTTGAGGTCGGCGACCCGGGCCAGCACCAGGCCGACCACCACGGCCGCCACCGCGGAGACCGCCCCGCAGGCCAGCAGCCCGAACCGGGGCCCGTACTCGGCCGTGACCCAGCCGACCACCGGGGCGCCGATCGGCGTGCCGCCGGTGAAGACCAGCACCAGCAGGCCCATCACCCGGCCGCGCAGCGCGGGGTCGGTGGCCAGCTGGATCGCCGAGTTGACCGAGGTGTTGAAGGTCAGGCCGAACATGCCGACCACGGTCAGCAGCGCGGCGAAGGTCCAGTACCCGGGCGCGAACGCGGCCAGGATCTGGAGCGCGCCGAAGGCCAGCGCGGCACCGACCAGCCGGCGCAGGCGCGGTGCCCCGCGCCGGGCGGCGATCAGCGCACCGGCCAGCGAGCCGACCGCCATCGCGGTGTTGAGCAGGCCGTACTGGCCCGCCCCGACGTGGAAGGTGTCGTAGGCGAAACCCGACAGCAGGGTCGGGAAGTTGAACCCGAAGGTGCCGATGAATCCGGCCAGCACCATCGGCCACAGCAGCTCCGGACGCTCCTTCACGTACCGCAGCCCCTCCCGGAGTTGGCCCTTCTCGCGGGCCACTGGGGTGATCGGCCGCAGCTCGGACTCGCGCATCGCGAGCAGGCCGCCGATCACCGCCACGAAGGAGAGCGCGTTGACCGCGAAGGCCCAGCCGCTGCCCACCGCGGCGATCAGCAGACCGGCGACCGCCGGGCCGACCAGCCGGGCGGTCTGGAAGTTGGCCGCGTTCAGGCTGACCGCGTTGGCCAGGTCCCCGGCCGGGACCATCTCGCTGACGAAGGCCTGCCGGGTCGGGTTGTCGACCACCGTCACCAGGCCGAGCAGCAGGGCGAAGACGTACACGAAGCCGGCGGTGGCGGCCCCGGTGACGGTGAGCACCGCGAGGCCGGCGGCCAGCAGGCCCATCGCGCCCTGGGTGGCGATCAGCAGCCGCCGCTTGGGCAGCCGGTCGGCGAGCACGCCGCCCCAGAGGCCGAGCAGCAGCATCGGGAGGAACTGCATCGCGGTGGTGATGCCGACCGCGAGCGGGCTGCCGGTGAGGCTGAGCACCAGCCAGTCCTGGGCGATCCGCTGCATCCAGGTGCCGGTGTTGCTGACGACCTGTCCGGCGAAGTAGTAGCGGTAGTTGCGGATCCGCAGCGAGGAGAACATCCCGCCGGGCCGGGTGAAGCGGGCCCCGGTGGGGCCGTCCCCGCGGAGCGGGGCGGATGCGGCGGGGAGCTCCGCCGCGGTGCGTTCGTCGGGGTCGTCGTCGCCGGTGCCCGGCAGGCCCACGGGGGTGGGCTCGGGGCTCTCGACGGCGGCGGCGCCGGGCGCCGCGAGGTCGGTGGTGGAGTCGTCGGTACGGATGGCGGCGCTGACGGCGGCCGGCGGTGTCAAGGTGGGCTCCCCTCCTGGCGCGACCGTGGTGCGTCCCCCGGTCGCGCTGCTGGTGTGTCGTGTCGGTCCTGCGGTGATGCGGTGCTCCTTCTCTCGATGCCTCGATGCGCTGACGGGCCGTCGGCTACAGGTGGGCCAGCTTGTAGAGGACCGGTGCGGCCTCCTTGAGCTGCGCCCACTCCTCCTCGGTCAGTCCTTCGGCCAGTTCGGCCAGCCAGACGTTCCGACGGCGGCGGCTCTCCTCGAGGATGGCCTCGGCCTCCTCGGTGGAGCTGACCACCACCTGCCGGCGGTCCTCGGGGTGCGGCTCGCGCCGCACCAACCCCTTCTCCTCCAGCATCGCGATGATCCTGGTCATCGACGGCGGCTGGACGTGTTCCTTCCTGGCGAGCTCACCAGGGGTGGCCTTGCCGCAGCGGGCCAGGGTGCCGAGCACCCCGATCTCGGTGGGGCTCAGCGATTCCTCGACCCGCTGGTGTCGCAACCGGCGGGCGAGGCGCATCGCGGCCGACCTGAGCTGACTGACGGCAGCGAGGTCGGCCTCGGACATCTCGGGCATGTTCTTAGCCTATCTCATTACTCTCGCTAACAAAAACGGGTATCGGCGGGATTGGTGAGCGTGTCTTGCCCCGCACGTGAAGGACCGCCCCTGGCCTGCGACTTCACAGAAACCACCGTGGTTGCCCACGTTCCGTCAGGGGTGGTTGGGTCGTGTTGTCAGGAACACAGCATGCCTAGGAGCTCTCTTGGGTCACATCGACCACACGGTCCACGGCTGGGTCACCCCGGCGATCTCGTACCTGGCCGCCTGCCTGGGCGCCCTGCTCGCCCTGCGCTCCACCCGCTGGGCCCTGCTCACCGAGGGCCGCACCCGGCGCAACTGGCTGTTCTTCGCCTCGGTCTCGCTCGGCGTCGGCATCTGGAGCATGCACTTCATCGCCATGCTCGGCTTCGCGGTCCAGGGCGCGGAGATCCGCTACGACGTACCGCTCACCGTGGTCAGCCTCCTCACCGCCATCGGCGTGGTGGGCGTCGGCATCTTCACCGTCGGGTACAGCCGCCGGCGCAACGCCTCCCTGCTGGCCGGCGGGGTGGCCACCGGACTCGGGGTGGCGGCCATGCACTACCTGGGGATGGCCGCGATGCGGATCAACGGGACGCTGGTCTACGACCGCGCGACGGTGGCCGCCTCGGTGGGCATCGCGGTGTTCGCGGCGACGGCGGCGCTCTGGGCCGCGCTCAACGTCCGGGCCACGGGCGCGGTCCTGGCGGCGGCGCCGGTGATGGGCGTCGCGGTCTGCGCCATGCACTACACCGGCATGGCCGCCGTCCAGGTCGAGCTCTCCGGGGTCCGCACCACCCCGCCGGGGGTGGTGGCCCTCCAGTTCGTCTTCCCCCTCGCGGTCGGCCTCGGCTGCTACGTCTTCTCCAGCGCCCTCGCCTTCGCCGTCGCCCCCGACAAGGTCACCGTCCGCCCGGCGTAGCCCCGCGACTGCGCCCGCTCGGGGCCGAAGGCCCCAGGGGCGCGAGGAACTGCGCGGATCCGGAAGGCGGACCAGCGTGGGATCGGGGCACGTCAGCCAGTTGCACGTGCTGCCGTTCCCCCGCGCGCAGTTCCCCGCGCCCCCGGTGTGACCACTATCCGCGGAGGTGCGCCGGGGTCTCGGTGGGGCAGGTCTTGTGGACGAAGGCGCGGCGCAGGGCGTGGTAGGGCTCCTCGGGGGCGAGGAAGTTGTGCCGCATGTGGGCCAACTCCTCCGCGCGGTAGGCCGCCAGCGGCTTGGCCGCCTCGTCCGCGCCGCGCCGCCGCTTCTTCTCCACCAGCCAGTCCTCCAACTCCCCGGAGCGGGCCAGCTGTTCGGCCTCGTGGGAGACCCAGCGGCGGAAGCCGGTGGAGTCGCCCCCGGCCACCCGGTCGGCCAGGCCGATGGCCAGCGCCTCGCGGGCGCCGATCGGGAGGGCGGCCGTGGTGAGCCGCGCGGCCTGGTCGGTGCCGACGCGCCGGGGCAGCGTGTAGGTCCAGTACTCCGAGCCGTACAGACCCATCAGCCGGTAGTGCGGGTTGAGGACCGCGGAGGCCCGGCACCACACCTCGTCCGCCGCGAGGGCCAGCATCAGGCCGCCGGCCGCCGCGTTGCCGGCCAGCGCCGAGACCACGTAGGTGTCCGTGGTGGTGAGGACGGCCTCGACCAGGTCGTCCATCGCGTTGATGTTGGCCCAGGACTCGGCGGCCGGGTCGGCGGCGGCCTCGATGACGTTGAGGTGGATGCCGTTGGAGAAGAAGTCCCGGGACGGCCCGAGCACCAGCACCCGGACCGGCCGGGCCACCGCCGCCCGGTAGGCGCGGAGCAGGCGGCGGCACTGCGCGGTGCTCATCGCCCCGCCGGGGAAGGCGAATTCGAGGTGACCGACCTCGCCGTGCTCCCGGTAGCGGATCTCCGACCAGGTCTCCCGCCCGGCCGCCTCCTGCGGGGTGACGGGCACCTCGGGCACCCCGGCCAGGGTCAGCTGGGGCCCGAGCACGGTGGCCGCGGGCAGTTTGTAGGTGGCGGGGCCGCCCGGCGTCCGACGCGGCCTCAGCTGCGGTATCCAGACCGCCCCGTCCACCGTGGCGCGGCAGACGGCGCCGTCCCGGCTCGCGATCAGCTCACCGGGGCGCCCGCGCAGCCGGTCCTCGGCGCAGCCGCCGTGCAGGTAGTACGCGCGGCCGTACAGCTCGTCCAGCACGCCGGGCTGGCTGTCCGCCGCGCGGAGCTTGCGCAGCACCGTCGCGGTGGTGTCGACCGCCCAGTCGATCCGGCGGAACTCCTGGGCGTGGTACGGGCGTTCGCGTCCGATCCGGCCGGCCGCCAGATCCGGGGCGTACCAGCCGCCGGCGAACCGCTCGACCGCCTGGAGCACCGCCTCGACGGCGGCGTCCGCCACCTCGTTGCGGTAGACCTCACTCTTGCCGCCGGCCCGGAGCGGGAACGGCACGCTGGCCCAGACCGGGCCGGCGTCCAGCTCGGCCACCGCCTGGAGCACCGTCACGCCCCACTCGGCGGCACCGTCGTGGATCGCCCAGTCCAGCGAGGACGGGCCGCGGTCCCCGGCCGGGCCGGGGTGCACGATGAGGACCGGGTACGTCCGCCAGACGTCCTCCGGGACCGTCCGGGTGAGCATCGGCGCCACGATCAGGTCCGGCCGGAACCGGGCCGCCCCGGCCCGCAGGGCCTCGTCCCCCAGCGCGAGTTCGACCCCGACGTGATGGCCGCGTTCGCGCAGCTCCACGTGGACCCGCTGGGTCAGACTGTTGAAAGCGCTGGCGACCAGCAGTACGCGCAAGGTGCCCTCCGACGGCATGTCAGTGCGGTGACCCCCCGTGAATCGGGATCATCCAAACACGGTCATGCGCACGTCAGAGGTTTCCCCTCACGACCCTCACCCAGCCCACCCGGGCCGTCGACGAAACCTCCCGATCGGCCCCGCCGACCCCACCGGCCACCCCACCGGTCACCCCACCGGCCACCCCGCCGCGCGGCGTTCCAACAGCCGGTACGCCGGGGCGGTGGCGGCCGTGGTGAGCACCGCCATCAGCACCAGCACGGTGGCACCGAGGTCGTTCACCAGCCCGGCCTGGTGGCCGATGGTGATCACCACCAGCTCGGTGACGCCCCGGCAGTTCATCAGCACCCCGAGCCGCAGCCCCTCGGCCCGCGGCGTCCCCGCCACCGCGGTGCCCAGCACCGCACCCAGCAGCTTCCCGCCGACCGCCACGGCCAGCACCGCGAGGAGCAGCAGCCAGCCCACCGGATCGCCGAGCACCGCCCCGGCCGAGGTCCGCAGCCCGACGCCGACGAAGAACAGCGGCAGCAGCACCGCCGAGGTGAAGCCCTCCAGCTGCCGGCAGATCCGCCGCACCGCCGGGTGCCCGCCCGGGGTGGCCGCGCCGAACAGCAGCGCGCCGACCACCGGGTGCAGCCCGAGCCACTGGGTGAGCGCCGCCAGGCCGAGCAGTCCGGCCAGCAGCGCGGAGAGCAACTGGCCGCTCCGGGACTCCGGTTCGCGCTCGGCCCAGTCCACCAGGGCGGCCAGCGCGGGCCGCAGGCCGTACCGGACCGCGGGCAGCAGCACGACCAGGGCGGCCAGCGTGAGCGGGGCGCCACCGGCCCGGCCACCGCCGAGCAGCGCCAGCAGGACGGTCAGCGCGCCCCAGCCCACGCCGTCGCCCAGCGCGGCGGCGCCGAGGGCGAGTTGGCCGTGCGGGCGGTCGGTGAGGCGGAGCTCGGCGAGGATCCGGGCCAGCACCGGCAGGGCGGTGACGGAGAGGGCCAGACCGAGGAAGAGGGCCTCGGCGGCCGGGCGGGTGCCGCCCGCGAGGCGGTCACCGAGGAGCAGGGCCAGACCCAGGCCGCCCAGGAAGGGGGCCAGCAGGCTGCCCACGCCGAGGCCGAGCAGGGCGCCGCCGCGGGCCCCGAGCTCCTCGGGGCGGATCCGGCAGCCGACCAGGAACATGAACACCGCCAGGCCCAGGTCGGCGGCGGAGCCCAGGCCCTGACGGACCGACGCGGTGAACAGCCACTGCTGCCCGGCCGGCCAGAGCAGGCCGAGGGCGGACGGACCGAGCAGCAGCCCACCGACCACCTCGCCGACCACCTGGGGCTGCCCGAAGCGCCGGAACAGCGCGCCCAGCAGATGCGCCGTCAGCACCACCACCGCCGCCGCGACCAGGAACCGCGCCAGCGGATCGCTCACCCCGTCCCGGGCCCACGCCGCCCCGCCCAGCGCCACCACCGACACGGCGCCCACCACCCCGCGCCACCGCGACCGCGGCACGGCCGCACTGATCACCATCGACGAACCTTTCGTGATGCCGGGGGCGCGAGGAACTGCGCGAGTACGGAAGGCGGACCAGCGCGAGATCGGGGCAGGCGAGCCAGTTGCACGCGCTGCCGTTCCCCCGCGCGCCGTTCCCCGCGCCCCCGGGGTGACCACGTACGTTCCTCGCGGCCGGCGCCTCAGAGCAGGTTGCCCTCGGGGACGACGATGCGGGGGCGGCCCTGGCTGAGGACCTTCGCGGCCTGGCGTTCGGCGAAGACCGGGCCCTCGATGGTGGCGATGCGGTAGTTCTCGGCGGTCTGCCGGGCGATGGCCTTCCAGCTGTAGTCGCGGATGACCATCTCCCGGGCCCGCTGCGCCATCTCCAGGGCGTTGTCGCGGTCGCTGAGCAGACCCGAGACGGCCTGCGCGAGCGAGCGCGGGTCGCCGGCGTTGAAGGTGGCGCCGGTGCGGCCCGGGCGGATGATCTCCATCATGCCGCCGGTGGAGGCCACCGCCACGGGGGTGCCCGCCGCCGCCACCTCGAGGGCGATCATGCCGAAGGGCTCGTACCGCGAGGGCAGCGCCATCACGTCGCAGGCGGCGATCATCGTGGAGAGCTCGCGGTCCAGGAAGCCGGTGAACTGGACCCGGTCGCCGACCCCCAGGTCCCGGGTCAGCGCCTCCAGTTCCTGCCGGTAGGGCCCGTCGCCGGCGATCATCACCTTGGTGCCGGGGTGCCGTGCGGAGAGCTCCGGCACGGCCATGATCAGGTCCTGGACGCCCTTCTCGTAGACCAGCCGCCCAGCGAAGCCGACCAGCGGGCCCTCGGCGTGGTGCCGGCGGCGGAAGTTCTGCACCTGCTCCGGGTCGGTCTCCCAGCGGTGCGGCTCCACGCCGTTGGCCACCACCTCCATGCGCCGGTAGGGCACGCTCATCAGGCGGTTGACCTCCCAGGCCATGTACTGGGAGCAGACCACCAGGCGGCAGGCCTCGTGGGCTAGCCACCACTCCACCGAGTGGATGGACTTGTTCATGTTCTCGGGCAGCCAGCCCTGGTGGCGTCCGGCCTCGGTGGCGTGGATGGTGGCGATCAGCGGGACGTTGAGCTGCTCCTTGAGCGTGACCGCGGCGTGCGCCACCAGCCAGTCGTGGGCGTGCACCACGTCGAAGTCGTGGCCGATCGAGGCCCGCAGGGCGGCCCGGGTGAGGGTGTGGTTGAAGGCCATCGTCCAGGCCAGGAAGCTGTCCTGGGACTCGGCGAACAGCGGCGGGTCCTCCATGGCGTGCACGACCCGGACGCCCTCCTGCCACTCCTCCAGCGGGTGGCCGGGCGCGTAGCGGGTGACCACGGTGATCTCGTGGCCCTCCTTGACCAGTGAGGTCGCCAGGGCGTGCACGTGCCGCCCCAAGCCGCCGACCAGCACCGGCGGATACTCCCAGGACAGCATCAGGATCTTCATGGACCGTCTCCCCCGTCGTCTCTCGGTTCAGTGGTGCGTTGGTACTCGCCGGGACCGGCGGGGTGCCGGAGCAGACCGAGCATCGTGATGTCGTCGAACTGCTCACCCACACCGGCGTGTTCGGCCACCGCCTTGCGCATCCGCTCGATCACGGTGGCCGCCCGGCCGGGGTCGGCCAGCATGGCCAGCATCCGGCCCTCTCCGAGGAACTCCCCTGCCGGATTGCGCGCCTCCGGCACTCCGTCGGTGTAGAGGTAGAGCAGGTCGCCCCGCTCCAGGGTGGCGAACCCCAGGTCGAAGTGGGCGTCCCGCATCAGCCCGAGGGCCGGGCCGGTGGGCAGCAGCGAGAGCTGCTCGCCCGTCGCGCGCTGCACGACCGGTGCGTTGTGGCCGCAGTTGATGTAGATCAGCTCACCGGTCCTGGTGTCCACGACCCCGAAGAACAGGGTGGCGAAGTACGCCTGGTGCAGGTGATTGGTGGTCAGGTAGTCGTTGGTGGTGCGGACGGCGCGCAGCGCCAGTGCCGCGCCGGGGAGCGGCCGCCCGGCCGAGCCGACCGGCTCGGGGACGGCGGTCAGGCCCTCGTCGGCCACCGCGGCCTGCCGGAGCAGGCTGCGGATCAGGGCCATGAACAGGGCGGCCCCGATGCCCTTGTCGCAGACGTCCGCGATGGCGAAGGCGAGGAAGTCGCCGTTGATCACGTCGTACGCGTCGTAGAAGTCGCCGCTGACCTCTCGGGCCGGCTCGAAGTAGGCCGCGATGTCCCACTCGTCCAGCTCCGGCAGGTTCTCCGGCAGGAAGCCGCGCTGGATCTCCCGGCCGATCTGGAGCTCCCGCTCGAAGCGGCTCTCGTCCACGGCCGAGTGCATCTCGTCCAGCACGTAGGCGAGGTCGCGGTTCTGCCGGCACATGTCCAGCCGCTTGCGGACCAGGTAGGGCAGGAAGGGCTCGGACAGGAAGTCCAGCCCCTCCTTGAGGTGCTGCTCGATCTGGCGCACGTCGCCGCTGCTGAAGGCCACCACGGCGGGCGGGCGGCCGGTCTTGCGGCTGAGTTCGCGGATCAGCCGGCGGACCGTCTCGACGTCGAGCGCGGCGTCCACCAGCAGCAGGTCACAGGCGGGGGCGTCCGGCCAGCGCGCCGCCAGTACCGAGGAGGGGTAGGACACCGTCGCCGGGATCCCGACCTCCGCCAGGGTCTGCCACAGCTCCAGCGCGGCCGCGCTGGGGCTGGGTTGACTGACGATCAGTGCTTTCTCGGACACGCTCGACCCGCCCATCGTATTCCGGTGCGATCCGCCGCATGGCGATCGTGGTGTGGTTCGCACCGTGCACGTACTCGTGAAACGACCTGTCCACCGCGTGGTTGACCAGATAGAGCCCCAGTGAGCCCGGCTCGCGCTCGTGCAGGGGGAGGTCGAGGCCACGCGGTGGCCGGGCCGTGAACGGGTTGAACGGTGGTGCGGTGTCCGTCAGCCGGATCGAGACCTCCGTGTCGGTGACCACCCCTTCGAGCCCGATCCGGCCCCGTCCGGAGCCGGAGTACCCGTGCACCACGATGTTGACGACCAGCTCCTCGGTCGCCAAGCGGAGCAGGTGGGACCGGGCCGGGGTGAGTCCGGCCTCGGCCGCGAGGTCCTCCACCAGGGAGTTGACCAGCTCCAGGGAGCTGACGTCCGCCGACACGTCGATCTTCTTCATGGCATGCCTACGCCGGGATCGAGTCTGCGAAGGTGACGCTCTGGTCGAAGCCGACGAGCCGGATGGTCTGCTCCACGGCGCTGTTGACGCCCACCAGGACGACGCGGACATCGTCGTCCATCTTCTGGCGGGTGTAGACGATCTGGCGCAGGCCGGCCGAGGAGATGTAGTCGACCTTGCTCATCTCCAGGACGAGCTCCTTCGGGCGGGCCTCGATGACCGACTCGGCGGCCTTCTGGAAGGCCGGCGCGCTGGCCGCGTCGAGGTCACCGCCGATGGTCACGACCGCCGTGGTGCCGCGGAAATCCACTGAGACGTCAAAACTCATTTGGTCCACTCCTGGTCAGTTGCCTCGGCGACGCGTTGCCGAATGAGCATTGCGACGCCCTCGGAACAACTCTCGACAATATGGAAGAGGCGGAGGAAGCCGGTCACCCGGAGCGCATTCCGAAGATGCGACGAAAGACCGGCGAGAGCCACCTCGACCTCGGCGCCCTGAGCCCGCCGGTGCACCATGAGCAGCACCCGCAGACCGGCGCTGGAGATGAACGGGACCCCTGAGAGGTCCAGCAGCAGCGGCGTTCCCTGCGGCATGACGTCCACGATCCCGCTGAACACGCCCTGCGCCGATCTGGCGTCCAGGTCACCGGTCAGTTCGACACAGGTGACGCCGTCGGCCATGCGCGTGACGACCTCCATTGCCGGGCCCCTCGGTCGAAATTGCTCCAGATTCCCTTTCCCCTGCTATTTTCCGGGGGGTGGTGAGGGACCGTCAATGAACTGTCCGCCCAGGGGAATCCACGTTCGAGTCGCGGATCGGAGTCCGTCAAGTCCCTGTGTCAGGTCGGTGCGCGGGGCGTGGAAATGCCGATGGCCGGCCCCGGGAAAGGGGGCCGGCCATCGGCTCGGAAACGGGGCGGCTACTCAGCCGGCTGGGCGCGCCGCAGGCGCTGCGGAACCCGCACCAGCGGCAGCGAGCGGTGGGTCTCCACGATGAAGGCCTCCGCCCCGTTGACGGCCGCCAGCACCAGCAGCACCACGACGGCGGTGACCAGTTGGGGCAGCAGCGGGGCCAGCGCGGACAGCACGGCCAGCGCGACGGCGCCGGAGAACCGGGGCACCGCGGCCGCGCCGAACATCCGCCAGCGGGCGTAGCAGAACCCGAGCAGGTAGAGGCCGGCTCCGGGAGCGAGCATCAACTGCGGCAGTTCGTGCGGCACTTGTGTCGGATGGGCGATCAGCTCCTCCAGGCCGACCGCCATCAGGATGATGGCGACGGCGTACAGCAGGTGCGCGTAGCTGAACACGTCGCGGACGATCCTGGCCTGTACCGGGTCGCTGCCCAGGCTGTGCCGGGCCGCCGGTGCCCCGTAGTGGAAGTACGCCCACCAGAGCAGCACGATCAGCACGAAGGCCAGGCCCAGCGTGCTCAGGGTGAGTGCGTCCATCACGTGGGCGCCGGTGACGTGGCTGCCGGCCGCGATGACCGTCTCGCCCAGCGCCATGATGACGAACAGGCCGAAGCGCTCCGGGAGGTGGGAGGTCTCGAAGCGGGCCTGGTCGAGCTTCTTGCCCAGCACCGCGGTGCCCAGCACCTCGATCACCGCACCGATCGCCCACAGGACGTGGCGCGGCTCGCTGTCCAGGAAGCTGCCGACCAGGAAGAGCGGCCCGCTGGCCAGCAGGCTGACCGAGAACGGCTCGATCCGCAGCCCGCCGAAGCTGGGCCAGCGCCGCATCCGCTGCCACAGGATCAACCGCAGCAGCACGTAGCAGACGCCGTACAGCGGCCCGCTGGTCCCGAAGGCGTCCGGCACGGCCACCGCCATGCCCAGGCCGCAGGCGGCCAGCCCGAAGACCAGCACCCGGCCGTGCACCCCGTCGAGGTTCTCGCCGCTGGTGTTGCCCAGCAGCGCGGCGCCCACCCAGCCCATCCAGAGCGGCAGGAAGAGCAGGATCGCGGCGCCGGCGTCCACCAGCGAGTGCGAGTGGGCCAGCAGGACCGAGATCTGGGTGATGGCGAACACCCAGACCAGGTCGAAGAACAACTCGGCCCAGGTGACCCGCTGTTCCTGGGTCTCCGTGGCCTCCGCGTCCGCGGTCATGCGCCGTCCCCGCCCTCGATGTGGCGGTGGGCGCCCACCTCGAGGCCGTCGGTCAGACGGCCGGCCTCGCCGTAGACGAAGCCCTTCATGGACTTGATGAAGTCGGCCGGGAAGCCGAGCGGCACCTCGCTGGCGCGGTTGAGCCGGGCGACCGCCTCGTCCGGGAGCCGGACGTCGACGGCGGCCAGGTTGTCCTCCAGTTGCTCCAGCTTGCGGGCGCCGACCACCGGGTGGACGTGCGGGCCGTGCTGCATGACCCAGGCCAGCGCCACCTGGGAGGAGGAGACGCCGAGTTCGTCCGCGACGGCGTCCACCTCCTTGGCGACCGCGAGGTCCCGGGCCGAGATGTCCCGCTGGTTCACCCGGGTGTGGCCGGTGGCCCGGCCGCGGCTGAACTTGCCGGAGAGCAGGCCCCCGGAGAGCGGCGACCAGGCCGCCACCGAGAGGCCCATCGCGTCGACCATCGGCATGATCTCCCGGTCGGCGTCCCGCTTGACCAGGCTGAACGGCACCTGGACGCCCACGAAGGGGGTCCAACCGCGCCATTCGGCAAGGGTGTTGGCCCGTGCGACCACCCAGCCCGGGGAGTCCGAGATGCCGATGTACTGCACCTTGCCGGCCCGGACCTGGTCGTCCAGGGCCCGCATGGTCTCCTCGATCGGCGTGCCCGGGTCCCAGATGTGCACCCAGAGCAGGTCGATCCGGTCGGTGTTCAGCCGCTTGAGGCTCTGGTCCAGCGAACGGACCAGGTTCTTGCGGTGGTTGCCCGAGGCGTTCGGGTCGGTGCCGTCATCGGTGAGGGTGTACTTGGTGGCCAGCACGAAGCGGTCGCGGTCCGCGCCGAGCAGCTCGCCGAGGATCTTCTCGCTGGTGCCCTCGGTGTAGCGGTTGGCGGTGTCGATCACGTTCCCGCCGGCCTCGGCGTAGGCCTCGAAGAGCTTGCGGCTCTCCTCGACCGAGGCACCGAAGCCCCAGTCCTCGCCGAAGGTCATGGTGCCGAGGAACAGCTCGGACACCCTCAGACCACTGCGTCCCAGAAGTCGGTAACGCATCTGGTAATCCCTCCCCTGATGATGGCCCGTCGCGGCCGGGTCAGTGCGCGTGGGTGTGCGCGTGGGCCGACGGATCGTCCCGGTACCCCTCGCTGACCTCGACCACCACGCCGTCCGGGTCGGTCAGCCAGACGCTGCGCCACCCGGGGATGAAGTCGTCGAAGGAGAGCGGGCCCAGGGAGACCGGCACGTCCTCGTCCAGCCCGGACAGGAACTCTGTCAGGTTCTCGGTCTGGAAAGCGAGGTGTCTCACCGTTCCGGGGGTGGAAGGGCCGTCCTTCGTTACGTCGAGCGGCTCGCCGGCCCCCGCCGCGAACAGTTCCAGGTAGACCTGACCCTGCTTCACGAAGACGATCTGCTGGTCGCCCAGGTCCACCGTGCGGGCCCGCTCGAAGCCGAACCAGCGGTGGTAGAACTCCTCGGTCACCTTCTGGTCGGCGCAGTTGAGCGCGGCGTGCGACCAGCGCAGCTCCAGCCCGCTCACGCCGCACCGCCCTGCGCGGCCTTGCGGTCGACCAGGATGTCGATGATCTGACGGGCGAACAGGTGGGCGTGCTGCCCGGTCCGGCCGGTCACCAGGTCGTCGCCGTCCAGCACCACGTCGGAGTCCACGTACTCGGCGCCCATGTTCCGGACGTCGCCCACCAGGTTGTTGTGGCAGACCACCTTGCGGCCCCGGATGGTCTCCGGGACGGTGGCCAGCAGCCAGAAGCCGTGGCAGATGATGCCCTTGAGCACCGAGGGCTGGTCGAAGGCGCGCTTGACGAACTCGGCCGCCGGGGCCAGCACCTCCACGTCCTCGGTGTAGCGCAGCCGGTCCGAGACCATGCCGGAGGGCACGATGACGGCGGCGTAGGAGCGCAGCTCCTCGTCGCTCAGGCCCTCGAAGGACTCGGTCGCGGTGAACGGCACCCGCCACTCGTGGCCGGTGAAGGTGATCGCGTCCTGGCCCCACAGCCGGGTGAGGAAGTGGACCTCGGCGCCCTCCTCGGCGAAGCGGCGCTGGTAGTAGTGGATCTCGGGCTCGTAGTAGTCGCTCTCGATCAGCACGGCGATCTTCGTGCCGGTCAGCGGGCCCTCGCGGAGCACCAGGTCACCCACGGCGCGCCTCCTTGATCAGGTCGGACGCGCGCTCGGCGATGGCGACGATCGCGCTGTGGCAGTTGCCGGACGGGACGGCCGGCATCACGCTGGCGTCCACCACGCGGACGCCCTCGACGCCGCGCACCCGCAGCTGCGGGTCGACCACGGCCAGGTCGTCGATGCCCATCCGGCAGGAGCCGGCCTGGTGGTGGTAGCAGTCCGCGCGGTCGCGGACGAACTGCTCGATCTCCTTGTCGGTGCGCACGTCCGGGCCGGGCAGCAGCTCGCCCTTGAGGTGGCCCTTGAACTCCGGGGCGGCGAAGATGTCGCGGGCCAGCTTGAAGCCCTGGACCATCCGGTCCACGTCCGACTGGTCCCCCAGGTAGTTGGGGTCGACCAGCGGCTTGGCGAAGGGGTCGTCGCTGGCCAGCCGGATCGAGCCGCGCGAGGTCGGGCGGACCACGCCGGGCAGGATGGAGACCGCGTTCGGGTGGCCGGCGCCCACGATGATGTCGAACGACACGTGCACGAAGGCGAGTTGCAGGTCCGGCGCGATCATGCCGGGCTGCGAGACCGCGAACAGCGCGGACTCGGAGAGGTTCTGGTGGCCCTCCCGGGGCGGATCGACGGTCTCCGCGATCAGGCCGGTGAGGACGTGGTTGTGGAAGTTCTCGCCCACGCCCGGCAGGTCGGCGACGACCGGGATGCCGTGCTCGGCCAGCAGCTTGGCCGGGCCGAGCCCGGAGAGCTGGAGCAGCTTGGGCGACTCGATGGCGCCCTGACAGACGATCACCTCGCGGGTGGCCCGCACGGTGTGCACGCCGGGCTCCGCCTGGGTGGCGGCGGAGAGCAGGCGGCCCTCGCCCTCGGCGGGCTTCTCGGCCTCCTGGCGGTACGTCACGCCGACGCAGCGGGTGCCCTCGAAGACCAGGTTCATCGCCGTGGCCGAGGTGCGCAGGGTCAGGTTGGGGCGGGGCAGGGCCGGCTCCAGGAAGGACTGGAGGGCGCCCTTGCGGCGGCCGTTCTCCACGTCGATGTGGTGCCAGCCGGTGCCGATCATCTCGGGGCCGTTGAAGTCGTCCACCTCGCGGTGGCCGAGCCCCTTGGCGGCGTCGATGAAGGTCCGGGACAGCGGGTGGGGGTTCCCGTCGGCCGCGGAGGTGACGGTCTGGAGCTCCTTGAGCTTGGCGAAGTACGGCTTGAGGTCCGCGTAGGACCAGCCGGCCGCGCCCTGGTAGGCCCAGTTGTCGAAGTCCGAGGGGTGACCCTCGATGTGCATCATGATGTAGAGGTTGCTGGAGCCGCCGGGCAGCTTGCCGCGCGGCTCGTAGACCGTCCGGCCGTTCAACCCCGCCTGTGGCACGGTCTGGTAGCCCCAGTCCACCGGGGACCCGAGCAGTGTGTACCACAGTGGTGCGGCGTCCACGTTGGCCGGGACGAACGCGCCGCCGGCCTCCAGCACCAGGACCTTGACGTCCGGGTCCTCGGACAGCCGGTTGGCGACCACCGACCCGGCGGTGCCACCACCGACGACGATGTAGTCGTACTCCACCGGAGCGCTCATGACGCACCGTCCGGGGAGCCGAGAACGGCGCGGAAGGGCACCGTGTCGTGGAAGTTGGCCATGTAGGTGATCAGGCCGTCCACCACCTGGAAGTAGTTGACGACGTTCGCCTCGACCCGGCCGCCGGCCGGCGTCTCGGCGGTGATCTTCGAGACCACGGCCGCCTGCTCGCCGTCCACCACGAAGTGGGCGGGAACGTTCTGGAACGAGGCGTACATCTCCGGGAAGCCCTTCATCATCTCCCGGAGCGTCTCCCGCCCCTCGACGTGCCCTGCGAGCTGCTCGTCCATCACCTGGTCCACCGCGAACAGGTCGCACCAGGCGTCCCAGTTCCCGGCGTTCGCAAGCTGGTAGTACGAGGTCACTACTTCCCTGGTGTCCACCACGGTGCCCTTCCGCATCTGTGTGAGCCCGAACCGGGCCTGTGCTACCCGGCGCTCAGACGCGCACGGCGTTGGTCGCGAGCTGCGACCAGAACTGGTTGAACTGGGTGGTGCCGTCGCCGAAGATGGCGCCGCGGCCCTCGACGACCTTGCCGTTCTCCCACTTGAGCAGGTGGATGACGTCGATCTCCAGGCGGTCGTACGGGGAGAGGCTCCCCTCCTCCGCGGTGACCCGGGTGCCCAGGTTGTAGGAGACGTCGGCCGACCAGCCGGGAGCGGTGCAGATGGCGCTCCGGGTCATGATGAAGCTGCCGCCGGAGAGCTCCCCGACGCGCGTCATGAAGTCGAAGAAGCCGTCCAGGCCCTCCCACCAGCCGGCCAGCTGGTGGTTGCCGGGGACCAGCCAGCGCATGGACTCGTCCCAGTACTTCTCGATCTGGCCGCGGTCGCCCGTGGCGAGCGCCTCGTAGGCCGCGTTGACCAGCTCGGGGGTGACGTCGTCGGCCATGGCTCAGCCCGCCAGACGGGCGGCGATGCCCTTGAGCTGGAAGCGGCTCCACATGTAGCGGTCCACGCCGTGCTGGTCGGCGGTGTGCACCTGGACCTCGCGGATCTTGCCGTCCTCGATGCCGTAGGTGGTGCAGGTCGGGAAGAGGTACTGGACGCCCTCGGACTCGCCGTGGCCGCTGTGCTTCTCCACGACGGTGCCGTTGTCCAGCTCGCCGAAGTGCACGTTGTCGACCGAGATGCCGGCCTGGAAGAGGTCCGCGAAGAAGGCGATGACCTCGTCGGCGCCCTTCATCGAACCGGACAGCGGGTGGTGGCCCGGCATGTTCCAGACGATCTCCTCGTGGAAGAGCTCGCTCTTGATCTTGTCCATGTCGCCGGTGCCGAAGTACTCGTACATCTTCAGGATGATGTCGGTGTTGGACATGTGACTGCCTCTCGGTTCGGTGGTGCGATAAGGGAGTTGGAGCGAGGAGGGACTCTCAGAGCGAGGCCGAGCCCGGCATCGGGTCGAGGGAGTCCACGATGTAGATCTTGATCTGCGGGGCGCCGTCCGGGCCGGCCGAGACCACCCAGGTCTGGTAGGCGTCGAAGCCCAGCCAGGCGCTCTTGGGGCCCGGGGCGTCCCAGATCTTGGCCTGCCAGTTGACGACCACCTTGACGTCGGCGGAGGTCTCGGTCAGGTTGCTCACCTCGGTCGAGGTGACGGTGTGCACCTCGTCGAAGAAGCGGTTGGTGACGGCCTTGTACCAGTCGGCGAAGCCGGCGTGGCCCCGGGAGGTGGTCTCCGGGAAGCGCATCTCCAGGCCCTCGTCGACCAGGTAGGTCAGCGCGGTCTCCAGCGGAACGTGCTGGTCCAGCGCGCGGTACCAGTCGGCGACCATGGTCTTGATCGCCGTCTCGGTCAGTGCCATTTCTTCTCCTGCTGCGAAGGACTGCCGGTCAGCGGGTGACGGTCAGCGGGTGTCGTCGGTGAGCAGCTCGACCAGCAGCGGCCGACGGGTCGTCAGCATCCGCTCCACCACGTCGTCGATCTGGTCCGGCTTGTCCAGCCGGACGGCGTCGGCGCCCAGCGAGCGGGCCAGGCCGACGAAGTCGATCTCCGGGTGGGAGAGGTCGAAGGAGTGCGGGAACTCGTGCTTCTCGATGTCCCGCTCGACCCAGTACTGGTCGATGTTCTTGTTCAGCAGCTCGTACCGGTGGTTGTTGCAGACCACGAAGACGGCCGGCACCTCGTGCCGGGCGGCGGTCCACAGCGCCTGGTAGGTGTACATCGAGCCGCCGTCGCCGGTGAAGCCGACCACGGTCTTCTCCGGGTGGGCGATCTTCATGCCCACCGCGCCCGGGATGCCGACGCCCAGCGAACCGCCACGGGTGGCGAAGTAGTGCCCGGGCAGGCGCGGGTTGAGGTACCGGGTGATGTACGGCGAGGCGGTCAGCGCCTCGTCGAAGACCATCAGGTCCTCCGGGGCCCGCTCGCCCAGCTTCGCCAGGAAGGCACCGATCAGGGTGTCGTCCGGCGCCGCCGCGCGCTCGGCCTGCTCGGCCCGCCGCCGCTCGATGAACTCACTTGCCGCCGCGTCCTGTTCGGGCGTGCGCAGCCCGTCCAGCGCGGTGGCCAGGGCGTCCAGGGTGAGCTTCGGGTCGGCGACCAGGCCCAGCGTGACGGGGTGGTTCTTGGCGATCTCGTAGTCGTCGAGGTCGACGTGCACGATGGCCGCGCCCTCGGCGAACGGGGTGACCAGGTCCGGGAAGACCTCCGGGAACACGTACGTCCCCACGATCAGCACCGCGTCCGCCTCGCGCACCGCCGCCCGGCTGACCATGCCGAACATGTGGCCGATGGCACCGCGGGCCAGCGGGTGGTCGGCCGGCAGGTGCGCCTCCGAGGAGTCCACGAACCACACGTCGGCGCCCAACTTCTCGGCGACGCGCAGCAGTTCGGGCTCGGCCCCGGAGACGGAGACGCCGTCGCCGACCAGCAGCAGCGGACGCTTCGCCGGCGCCAGCAGCGCCGCCGCCTCGGCCACCAGGGCCGGGGCCGGCAGCGTCCGACGGTCGGGGATGACCGTCGGGACGACCGGCTCGTCGTTCGGGGCGTCCAGGATGTCCATCGGCAGCGAGACGAAGACCGGGCCGCGCGGCTCGGTCATCGCGGTCTTGATCGCGCGACGGAGCACCCGCAGCAGGGACCGCGGATCGACCACCCTGGTCGCCCACTTGGTCACCGGCCTGGCCATCGCGACCAGGTCGGCGGCCATCTGGGCGTCCATCGAGTCGTACTCGATGCCCGACTCGCCGGCGATGACCACCAGCGGCGCGTGACCGCGCTTGGACTGGTACATCATGCCGATGCCGTTGCCGAGGCCGACCCCGCTGTGCAGCTGGAGCAGCGCCGGGCCACCGGTCGCCCGGGCGAACCCGTCGGCGATGCCGGCCGCCACCGTCTCCTGCAGCGTCAGGATGTACTGGAAGTCGGGGTACTCCTCCAGGGCGTCGAGGAAGCCCTGCTCCACCGTGCCCGGGTTGCCGAACATGTGGGTGATGCCGTCGGCGAGCAGCTGCTCGATGATGGCGTTCTTGCCGAGCCTGGTCACAGGAACTCCCTTACCAGCCGTAGCGGGTCAGGCCGTCTTCCAGGACCTCGACCATCTTCTCGCCGGTGCGGTAGGAGTCCGGGGTCGAACGGCCCGTGATGAACGGGTAGTCGACGATCACCGAGATCTCCTTGCCGAAGTTGCCGTGGTAGCGGCCCTCGGGGGCGGTGGCGTCGCGGAGGATGTACTCCAGCGGGTACGGCGGCGGGCCCATCACGAAGTCGGTGCCGAGGAAGCCGGTGCCGTCCTTGTAGTCGTACTCCTTGCAGTGCCCGGTGACGTGCTTGCCGGAGATGATGCTCTTCCGGTCCTCCCAGTCACGGGCGAACGCGAGGCAGGCCACGCCGTAGCACTCGGCGCCGATCGGCTTGTCCGCGCGCAGGAAGTTCAGGATGACGTCGTGCACCCGGCCGTTGTTGGCGAGGTCCACGATCGGGCCGCTGCCGCCGACGATGAGCAGCGCGTCGTACTCGGCCAGACGCTCCGTCAGCTCGTCGCCGACCGCGTTGTTGTAGGCCTCCAGCTTGCGGAGGTAGTCCTCGTCGCTGGTGTACGGGCGGGTCGGGATCCAGGAGGAGAGGTCCTCCGGGCTGTCCAGACGGTCCGAGGCCTCCAGGTCGACGACCACCTTGGCGACCTCGGCGGAGACCACGCTGCGGCCCAGCGGCGGGTCGACGAAACCCGGGTCCATGCTCGGCGGCAGGGCGTGCGCCCGCTTGCCGGTGGGGGTCGCGAAGGTCACCTCGTAACCCTGCTTGTCGAATGCGTACAGCGGGCCGACGAGTTCCTCGCCCCAATAGCCGTACTCCGAGAGGAGTACGAGAACTTTCTTCGTCATGGCTACTCCGTTTTCGAGGCTTGTCACTGCCTGCCCTCAGAGACTGGGGCAGGCCGGGGGCAGGGTCAACGGCCGTGCGGGCCGGTCGGCACTCCCCCCGGAATGGGCCCGCACATTACGTCAAGTCCCGTGCGCCGCATTGTCGGAGTGCACTTTTTCCACCCGGAAAACTCCCCAAGGAATGCCCTGGGCTGCGACAATTCCGAGGTGTCGCCGACCAAAGGAATTGCCGTGCTTCAGTCAATCGCCGCGCCTGCGGAGCGGCCGGCTTCCGGGCCCGGCCCGCTCGACCTGCACCTGCTCGCCGAGGGGAAGCACCAACGCCTCTGGGAGGTGCTCGGCGCCCACCCCGGCACCGACGCGTCCGGCCGGCCCGGGGTCTCCTTCACCCTCTGGGCCCCGCGCGCGCACGAGGTCGCGGTGGCCGGCCAGGTGACCGGCGGCCGGGCCCCGGTCCCGCTGCGCCGGATCGGCACCACCGACTACTGGACGGTCTTCGTCCCCGGCGCCGAGGCCGGCCAGCGCTACCGCTTCGAGCTCCTCGGCGCCGACGGCGTCCGCCGCGCCAAGGCCGACCCGTGCGCCCGCTCCGCCCCGCTGCCCCCCGGCCCGGACAGCGTGGTGCACGCCTCCGACCACCACTGGGGCGACCGTGAGTGGATGATCCGCCGCGCCGCGGCCGACCCGCGCCGCCGCCCGCTCAGCGTCTACGAGGTCCACCTCGGCTCCTGGCGGCCCGGCCTGAGCTACCGTCAGCTCGCCGTCGAGCTCACCGCCTACGTCCGCGAGCAGGGCTTCACCCACGTCGAGCTGCTCCCCGTCATGGAGCACCCCTACGGCGGCTCCTGGGGCTACCAGGTCACCGGCTTCTACGCCCCCAGCTCCCGCTTCGGCTCCCCCGACGACTTCCGCCACCTGATCGACTCGCTGCACCGGGCCGGGATCGGCGTCATCCTCGACTGGGTCCCCGCCCACTTCCCCCGCGACGACTTCGCGCTCGGCCGCTTCGACGGCCACCCGCTCTACGAGCACCCCGACCCGCGCCGCGGCGAACACCCCGACTGGGGCACCCTGGTCTTCGACTACGGCCGCCCCGAGGTCGCCAACTTCCTGATCGCCAACGCCCTCTACTGGTGCGAGGAGTTCCACGTCGACGGCCTGCGGGTGGACGCGGTCGCGTCCATGCTCTACCTCGACTACTCCCGCCCGCACGGCCAGTGGGAGCCCAACCAGCAGGGCGGCCGGGAGAACCTGGAGGCCGTCGCCTTCCTGCGCTCCCTCAACGAGGCCGTGCACGGCCGCTTCCCCGGCGTCCTCACCATCGCCGAGGAGTCCACCACCTGGCCCGGCGTCACCGCCCCGCTGCGCGACGGCGGCCTGGGCTTCGACTTCAAGTGGAACCTCGGCTGGATGCACGACACCCTCGACTACTTCCAGCAGGACCCGGTCTACCGCGAGCACCACCACCACGGCATCACCTTCTCCACCACCTACGCCTGGACGGAGAACTTCGTCCTGCCGCTCAGCCATGACGAGGTGGTGCACGGCAAGGGCTCGCTGCGCAGCCGGATGCCCGGCGACGAGGCCGCCCAACTCGCCAACGTGCGGGCCATGTTCGGCCTGATGTGGGCGCTGCCCGGGAAGAACCTGCTCTTCATGGGCGGCGAGAACGGCGACCAGGGCGAGTGGAGCGAGGCCTACGGACTCCAGTGGCCCGGCCCCGAGGAGGCCGGCCGGCTCGGCGTCCGGCAGCTGGTCTCCTCGCTCAACCGCGCCTACCGCGACACCCCCGCCCTCTGGGCCCAGGACCCGGTGCCCGAGGGCTTCCAGTGGCTCGACGCCGACGACGCCGGCCACAACGTCTACGCCTTCCTCCGCCGCGCCCCCGACGGCACCCCGCTGGTCTGCGTCGCCAACCTCTCCGGCGCCACCTGGGACTCCCTCCGCATCGGCCTCCCCCGCCCCGGCCGCTGGCACGTCCTCCTCGACACCGACCCCACCGCCGCCCGCCCCACCACCCTCCGCACCACCCCCACCCCCCACCACGCCCAACCCTGGTCCGCCGAGCTCCACCTGCCGGCCCTCTCCACTTGCTGGCTAGTGGCCACGCCTCCGGGGGCGCGAGACTCTGCTGATCTGCGGCTCCGCCGCGCGGGCGCGCAGGGGAACGGCAACACGACCGGATAGCTGGCGAAAGTGGCCACCCTGGGGGCGCGGGGAACTGCGCGCGGGGGAACGGCAACACGTGCAACTGGCTCGCATGCCCCGATCTCACACTGGTCCGCCTCCGGTTCGCGCAGTTCCTCGCGCCCCCGGGATCACCAATTAGGAGTTGCCCCATGAAGCGCATCCTCGTCACCGGCTCCGCCGACGGCATCGGCCGTCAGACCGCCACCATGCTCGTCGCCCAGGGCCACGAAGTGGTCCTGCACGCCCGGAACGCCCAGCGCGCCGAGGACGCCCGCCGCGCCGTCCCCGGTGCCGCGGACGTGGTGGTCGGCGACCTCGCGTCCCTCTCCCAGACCGTCGAACTCGCCAAGCAGGCAACCGCCGTGGGCCCCTTCGACGCCGTGATCCACAACGCCGGGATCTCCCGCACCGGCAGCCCCCGCCAGGCCTCCGAGGACGGCCTGGAGACCACCTTCCAGGTGAACGTCCTCGCCCCGTACGTGCTCACCGCGCTGATCCCGCTGCCGCAGCGCCTGGTCTACCTCTCCTCCGGGATGTCCGACGGCGGCACCATCGACCTCTCCGACCTCCAGCGCACCCGCCGCCGCTGGGACGGCACCTCCGCCTACTGCGACTCCAAGCTGGCCGACCTGGCGCTGGCCTTCGCGGTCGCCCGCCGCCACCCCGAGGTGCACAGCAACGCCGTCTGCCCGGGCTGGGTGCGCTCCCGGATGGGCGGCAGCTCCGCCCCCACCGACCTGGCCACCGGCGCGGCCACCCAGGTCTGGCTGGCCGGCTCGGACGACCCGGCGGCCCAGGTCTCCGGCAGCTACCTGCGCCACATGCGCTTCCTCGACGAGGCCAAGCCGGAGACCAAGGACCCGGAGGTCCAGGAGGCCCTGCTCGCCGCCTGCGCCGAGCTCAGCGGCATCCGACTCCCCTGAGAGGTAACGGAGAAGGGCCCCGGTACCGAGGTACCGGGGCCCTTCTCGTGACGCCTCGTCAGGCCGCCGCCTCGCCGTCGTGGTCGGTGAGCTCCAGGCCGCGCTGGAAGCCGGCCAGCCGGAGCGTGCGTCCGACGGGCTCCTGCACGCCCGCGAGCGCGATCGACACCGGCTCCGGGAAGCGCTGGCGCAGGTAGAGCAGCGAGCGCAGCCCCGCCGAGGAGAGGTAGCGGACGGTGCTCAGGTCGAGCACCAGCCGTCCTATCTCGCGGCGTTGGGCCAGGGTGTCGAGCTGGCGGCGGAAGCCCGGCGTGCCGAGCGCGTCCAGTTCACCGCCGACCCGGATCTTCACCGTGCTGCCGCCGTGCCGTCTCGGACCGGCCGCATCACCGTTCATCGTGGTCATGGTCATCCCCCTTCTCCCCCCTCGCCGCGCTCAGCCGTCGTTCCGGCGTCCGACCAGGACCACCGCGGAGCGCGGGCCGATCGGGAAGCGCAGCTGGTCCTCCAGTGCGGGCTCGGCGCCCGGCGCGCTGATGTCCTCGGGCTCCTCGGCCGAGGTGTCGACCGCCCGGTGCCAGCGCATGTCGCCCGGCAGGTCCGGGAGTTCGAGCTCCAGGCCCTCCCAGTGGGCGTTGGCGGCGACGTAGACGAAGTCGGCCGAGCCGTCCTCGTGCTCGCCGCAGCGCATCACGGCCAGCACCCGGTCGCCCTCGGACCAGTCCGGCTGCCAGGCCCGGGTGCCGTGCCAGCTCACGTCCGGGTAGCCCGGGATGGCGTCGGCGCCGGTCGGGTGGGTGGCCCGGCGGAGCACCTCGTGCTCCTGCCGGAGGCGGATCAACTGGGTGGTGAAGCGCCGGAGTTCGTCGGCCTCGTCGGTCTTGGGCCAGGTCAGCCAGGAGATCTCGCTGTCCTGGCAGTAGGCGTTGTTGTTGCCGCCCTGGGTGTTCCCGAACTCGTCGCCGGCCAGGATCATCGGGATGCCCTGGCTGGTGAGCAGCAGCACCATCGCGTTCTTGGCCTGCCGCCGCCGCAGCGCCAGCACCTCCTGGTCGTCGGTCGGGCCCTCGGCCCCCGAGTTCCAGGAGTCGTTGTCGCTGTTGCCGTCCCGGTTGTACTCGCCGTTGGCCTCGTTGTGCCGCTCGTTGTACGAGAACAGGTCGTTGAGGGTGAAGCCGTCGTGGCAGGTGACGAAGTTGACCGAGGCGGTGGTGCCGCGGCTGCCGTAGAGGTCGGGCGAGCCGACCAGGCGGGTGGCCAGCTCGCCGACGGTGCCGGGCTCGCCCTTGAGGAAGCGGCGCAGCACGTCCCGGTACTTGCCGTTCCACTCGGCCCAGCGGCCGTAGTTGGGGAAGGCGCCGACCTGGTAGAGGCCGCCGGCGTCCCAGGCCTCGGCGATCAGCACGCAGTCCTTGAGCAGCGGGTCGTAGGAGAGCGCCTCCAGCAGCGGCGGGTTCTCCAGCGGAGCGCCGTCCTCGCCGCGGTCCAGGATGGAGGCCAGGTCGAAGCGGAAGCCGTCGACGTGGTACTCGCTGGCCCAGTACCGCAGGCAGGACAGGATGTAGTCGCGGACCACCGGGTTGTTGCAGTTGAAGGTGTTCCCGGTGCCGCTGAAGTTCTGGTAGTAGCCCTCGGGGGTGAGCTGGTAGTAGGTGCTGTTGTCCAGCCCCCGGAAGTGGATCGTCGGGCCGTGCTCGTTGCCCTCGGCGGTGTGGTTGAAGACCACGTCCAGGATCACCTGGATGCCGTTGGCGTGCAGGTCCCGGACCAGCTCCTTGAACTCCTCGCGCTGGCGCCCGGCGGCGCCGCCGGCCGCGTAGCCGGCCTTGGGGGCGAAGAAGCCCACCGTGGAGTAGCCCCAGTAGTTGAGCAGCAGGTCGCCGGTGGTCGGGCTGGTCCGGCTGTTCTCGAACTCGTCGAACTCGAAGACCGGCATCAACTCGACGCAGTTGACGCCGAGTTCCTTGAGGTAGGGGATCTTCTCGCGCAGGCCGGCGAAGGTGCCGGGCTCGGCCACCCCGGAGGACTCGTGCTTGGTGAAGCCGCGCACGTGCAGCTCGTAGACCACCAGGTCCTTGGCGGGCAGCCGGAGCGGGTGGTCGCCCTGCCAGTCGAAGTGGTCGGCGGTCAGCCGGGCCCGGTACTGGTTGGGGTTGTTCCAGTCCGGCTCCTCGCCCCAGGTGTCCCGGCCGGTGACGGCCTTGGCGTAGGGGTCGAGCAGCACGGCGGCCGGGTCGAAGCGGTCGCCGGGGGCCGGCTGCGGCGGGCCGAAGACCCGGTAGCCGTAGTCCACGTCGCCCTCGCCGATGCCCAGCACCGTGATCGCCCAGACCCCGCCGACCCGGTACTCGTCCGGGATCGGGATCTCGGCGACCGGTACGGGGTCGCCCGGCTTGAAGAGCACCAGCGAGACGTCGTCCGCCCGGCTGGAGTAGACCGAGAAGTTCACCCCGCCCGGCACGTAGGTCGCGCCGAAGGGGTAGGGGGTGCCGGGGCGTACGTCGTACCCCGCGATCCGATCGGTGGCGAACTCCTCCGCCGCCACCGTGCCTCTGTCTTCCGTGTCCACGTCGGTCCCTCCCAGAGCCGTGTGTCGCGTCGCGTCCGCCGTGCGCGCCCGTCGTGCCTGTTGTCGTGTCGTGTCCCCGTCGAAAAGTCCCGGGGAAGCGTCAGGGGCTATCCCCGCAGGTCGGCGCCCTGAACGGTCACCGTGACGGTCTTCTCCGCCGCCGGCACCTGCGCGGAGGCGGTCCCTGCGGCCGTGAACCCGAAG